>JAKEHC010000162.1 GCA_022615255.1 Candidatus Dadabacteria bacterium
TCAACTACTGCCTGCTCATACTCTCCTTTTTTGAAATAAGCATCGCCTGTTCTTAATTCTGCAAGCGTAGCATAAGGACTATATGTATATCTAAGCTGGATCTCTTTTAATAACTTAAAAACAGTGTTGTAATCAGTACCGGTAAGTATCCACGGAAAGCCTTTCTTTTTTTCAAGCTCAACCATTGCCTGATTATATAAAACCTCCGGACCTAGACTTCCATCAACTCGCTTTCCGCCACAGCTGCTGTGAATTAGTAAAAGAGCGCCTAATAAAAGCAGGATATATTTACGCTTCTTCATGCAATACAGAAATACTATTTGGATAAAGGTTTTCTGTCAAGGACTTCAATTCGCCATTATCAGTATCAAAGGTCTAATCCTTAGTGTCTTTAGGCGTACTTTTTCTCCTAACCAAGTCTCCCGTTAAAGAGCTAATCCTGTGTATGAATAGAACGCCGTTTAAATGGTCAATCTCGTGCTGAAAGGCTATTGCTTCTAACCCCTGTGAAAGGATTTCTACCTCCTTCCCTTCCGGGTTGATCCCCATTACAATAAGCTTTCTTGCCCTTTTTACATTACCTAGGAAATCCGGGATGCTTAAACACCCTTCCCTAGTGATTTTCTCACCTTCGCTATATGCTACTACAGGATTTACCAAAGCCAGAAGCCCATGATTTTTTTTTGGTCCGATCTTTCTGGATACATCAATAACGAATATCCTAAGCGGATAACCTACCTGGGGGGCAGCTACACCGACACAGCCGGGCGATGCGTACATAGTGTCAATCATGTCGGTAATTATCCGCCTGATCTCGTCATTAACATTGTCTACCTCTAGAGACCTGGCTCTGAGTGTCTGGTGGGGATACCTAAGTACAGGAAGGGTGGGCATGTATTAAAGTTACCTGTCAGCTCTATGGGGGATTAGCGTTTAAAGTTCCAGTACCTCTATTTCCTTAATACCGATATCTATTGCCATTTCCTTCTCAAGGGTGGAGAATTCCTCTTCGAGAATGGTAACATCTAAATACTGTGGAATGTCTACCTCGATTATCATCGTATAAACCGGCGCGGTCTCGCCGGGGATCACTTTTGTATTCAGGTCCGTAATATTTATCCCTTTTGAAGCCAGAAGATTTGAAACCCTGTATACTATTCCAGGCTTATCCGTTCCAATTACTGAGATTATATAGGGGATCCCAGAGGGTTTCTTTGAATGGACGTCGCTTTCATCAAGCTCCTTTATGGCAATAAAAAGCCCTATCTTATCCGTAAGCTCTTTAAGATGGCTCTCAAAATCAGAGGCATCAACCTCTTCCCTGGTTGAGACAATTAGAATCATAGCAAATTCACCGCCAAGGATTGTCATACTAGAATCTTCTATGTTAGTCCCGAGGTCATAAAGGGCTTTTGATACACCTGAAACAATACCAGGACGATCCTTGCCTATAGCCGTTATGGCAAAATACCTTTTCATAATATGCTCCCCTTAATTTGATATAAATTCGTAGACCTTCTCTCTAATTTTATATTTATAAACAAGCTGGATCTTAAACGCCCATAGTTCCGTATTCAATAGCTTCATCCTAATTTAACTTTATCAGCACTCTCCCCTCATCTATGTTTATCCCTTTTACTAACGCAGGGTCTTCTTCAATCTTTTCATCTGCAATCTTTATGACGTAGGGCAGTATCGAATTAGACAGTGAGAAAGTGGAAGTCCTCGAAACCAAAGAAGGAATATTGGTTACGCAGTAATGAAGCACACCTTGAACGTTATATACAGGCGAGTCAAGATTGGTCGGGCGACTCGTTTCCGAGCAGCCGCCTTGGTCAATAGCTACGTCTACGAAAACGCTTCCAGGCTCCATCTTAGAAATCATTCCTCTCGAAATAACCTTAGGCGCTATGACCCCCGTGACTAGAACAGCACCGATTACTAAATCAGAATCTCTAAGCTCTTCTTCGATTAGCTCGGGATAAGATGGAACTGTTTTTACCCTGCCCTTAAACTCTTCATGGAAGAATTCAAGCTTCTTAGGATTTATATCTATAAGCACAACCCGAGCGCCAAGCCCGAATGCCGAGACGACAGCGTTATATCCTACAGTTCCTCCTCCAATAACAGTAACTTTAGCCGGTCTTACCCCAGGGGCACCGCTTATCAACACCCCTTTGCCACCGCCCGGTTTCTCAAGCAGGTGAATCCCAATCTGTATTGAGAGCCGTCCTGCAATTCTACTCATTGGAGTAAGAAGCGGGAGGGATCCGTCCGTAAGCTCCACGGTTTCAAAGGCAATAGCCCTAACGCCTATCTTTTGAAGTGCCCTTGTAAGCTCAGGATAGGCGGCTAGATGGAGATAAGAAAAAAGAATATGATCCTTCCTAATGAGATGAAACTCCTCTGGAAGCGGCTCTTTTACCTTTACTATAAGTTTAGATCTTATAAAAACCTCTTCTTCGCCTTCAACTATTTCACCCCCCGCCTTTTCAAACTCTTGATCGCTTATCCCGCTCCCTAGTCCTGCGCTCCTTTCCACTAGAACCTCATGCCCTCTCTCAACCAAAACCCTTACTGTCTGAGGGGTTGACGATACTCTATACTCGCGTACCTTTCTCTCTTTAGGAATTCCGATGACCATCAAAGGTTAGAATAGCATCAGGTTTAATAAGACTCAAATGTGTTATACTCTTTAAATCCTGCCACGGCATTATATTTCTCAAAAGGAAAAGACAGAACAAAATTTAGGGGATGCCTATTACATAAAAATGAGTTAAATAACGTTTTACAGTTAATTTGCGAGGTTAAGAAGGTTAGCGACCTTTAAGCTCAGCCGACGTACCCAGATATACAACTTCTATGCAACTAATAAACACACAATGGTTAAATTCATAGACGAGGCGAAAATATATGTAAAATCAGGACGCGGCGGAAAGGGGTGTGTGAGCTTTAGGCGGGAGAAGTTCGTTCCAAGGGGGGGTCCAAATGGAGGGGATGGCGGAAATGGTGGGGATGTAACAATCGTCGCTAGGCAAAATATGTCTTCTCTCCTAGATCACCATTATAAACAGCACTATAGGGCGGGGAACGGAGAGCATGGAAAGGGAAAGGACCGGCATGGAAAAAACGCAGAAACACTTTTAGTCCCGGTGCCCGTTGGAACGGTAATAAAAGACTACGATACGGGAGAGATTTTAGGAGACCTTACGGAGGACACCGAGACCCTTGTCGTTGCAAAGGGCGGACGCGGCGGGAGGGGAAACGCAAGGTTTGCAACGTCAACAAACCGCGCCCCAAGGTATGCAGAGCCCGGGGAAGAGGGTGAAGAAAAAACACTAGTCCTTGAGCTTAAGCTTCTTGCTGATGTGGGAATCATCGGCTTTCCTAACGCTGGAAAATCAACACTGATATCCAGAATCTCACAGGCACGTCCCAAGATCGCCGACTATCCGTTTACAACGCTTATCCCAAATCTTGGGGTTGTAAGCTATGATGAAGGAAAAACGTTTATTGTGGCTGACATACCGGGGCTAATAAAGGGGGCGCATGACGGGGCTGGGCTTGGGATAAAATTCCTAAGGCATATAGAGCGCACTAAGATCCTTATCCATCTTCTTGATTTGTCACCTTATACAGAGAGAGACCCGATAGAGGATTACCGGCAGATGAACGAGGAACTGGAAGCATACAGCCCTGAGCTTATGAAAAAGCCTCAAATAATTGCTCCAAATAAGATTGATATAACGGAGTCAAGAGAGAAGTTAGAGGAGATAAAAGCCTACTTCAAAAAACTGGGAATAAAGGTATTTCCCACCTCATCCGCAACAGGAGAGGGACTAAAGAAGCTTATTGAAGAGGTGGGGAAGAGACTTGAAGGGCTGAAGGATTAATGCGAGCAAGGGAAAGGGCTACCGTGGCTCGACTGGGCTCGCCACAGGAAAGGGTTACCACAACGAATATTATAAAGAATTCGTTTCAAATTCCCTTGACTTATTAGCTTAATATGTACTAAAATGGGATTAAAGCTACCCAAGGTATAGGGATATATAGTCTCCAAAAGAGCTTAAAGGAGGCATTTCTTCTCCAATATTATCAAGCAATGATTAAGAGGAATTGTTCTTGATAAACAAACATACAAATAGTGTTATTTAAGAAAGAAAAATGGCATAATAAGTGAAAGGAATTCATTTAAAGGAGGTAACAAGCAATGGTGAATTTTAGCTATGCCCATCTCCCAGCCTATCCTGCCTCTCAGTCCCTTGAGATGTTTAAGGCGGCGGATGATCTGGGGTTTTACGCACACTATAGCGTTGACGAGACTTATTGGAAAGACATGTGGCTTCTCTTTGCAGCGGCCGCTGATAAAACAAAACGGATACATATGGGACCCAGCGTTACCCACGTCATTCTTAAAGACCCAACGATTCTCGCCCAGCAGATAGCGACTCTGGACGAGCTTAGCAATGGCCGTGCCGAGGCTGTCATTAGCTTTGGCAACTTGGCTATGCTTGGTCAATACCATGTTAAGTGGCAGGGGTCTCGGCCGCTCGCACGTGTTAAGGAAGGTTATCAGGTAATGCGCAATTTCCTCGATAACGGCATTATCACCCACGACGGCGAATTCTTTAAATACACAGGACTCTTTACTTTTGCACGTCCAGTACAGAAGAAGATTCCACTCAAGATCGGCGCTATGGGTGGACCTCGCTCTTTTCAACTTGCTGGAGAGATCTCAGATGGTATGCACCATGCACTCGGTTACTCTCGAGAGAACTACGAGTATGTGATGGAAAACGTAAAAGCTGGTGCCAAAAAAGCTGGCCGCAACTGGCAAGACCTAGACCTCGCCGCATGGGTCGTTTGGGTCGTAAGCGAAGATTCAAAAGCCGCCAAGGAGACAGCTCGAATCATGGTCGCTTTCTATCTCGGAGCGATGCCGGCGAGTCAAGTTGAACGTCACGGTATGAAGTATTCGGACTTGCAACCTATATTTGATGCCTTCGGCGCAGGTGACGTTCAAAAGGCGATTGACCTTACGTCACCGGAGCTCGGAGAGAAACTCTCAATCTCAGGCACACCTGAGGAGTGCGTGGCTAAGCTTAAGAAAGATATTCTGCCTACTGGAATCAACCACATTGTTGCCGCCATCTCTGACCCGTATCTGGTGACGGCTTTCACAGGCAGGAAAATCGAAAACTGCCCTGACGTAATTGGCCAGATGAGACTGATTCACGACAGGGTAATGCCAGCGCTCAAATAAGTTAGCCTACGGCTGCCTATCTTTTCACACCCGGAGAGGTACGCTCAGAGCCATAGTGTGATTTTAGCTTAACTGTAGGCGGGGTTAGAAAACCCCGCCTATCGAAGAGGCTATTATGGAAAGGATACAAGGTAGAAATGACAGAGCGGATCGTCTCTACAAATGCAATATCTGATCCAGAGAGGCATAATTATTGTCGGTCCGGAGAAACATAACGTTCCTCAATAACTTTTCCTGCAGTTGTAGTCTTAAAGAGACACGATTAACCACGCTATCAAACGAAGGAAAGAGGAATAATGTTCTTCGTATAACATATCGAATAGGATACTTAAACGAATCCCTTTTCGTATAATTAATAATTAGGACAAGCGTTGAAGCAAAGGAGGTATTTGATGAAGCTTAATAAGCTGTTTCTATTTTTAGCCCTCATTGGGTTTATATGCGCTTCTCCGTTGAGAGCGCAAGAGGCGCACCAGCATCAACATGATGGCTCAGAAAAACTCGGACGGGTAAACTTTTCTGTATCTTGCAGTGCCCAAGCCCAGCAGCAATTCAATCGTGCCGTCGCCCTTCTGCACTCCTTTTGGTATGAAGAGGCAGGAAAGGTGTTTACCGAGGTCACTGTGACTGACCCCAGCTGTGCTATGAGCTACTGGGGGGTAGCCATGAGTCTTTATCACCCCCTCTGGACACCTCCCAGCCCCGCGGAATTAGAAAAAGGATCAGCCGCCGTCAAAAAAGCGAAGTCTATAGGTGTAAAGACTGAACGTGAGAGAGACTACATTGCTGCAATAGAGGTTTTTTACAAGGATTCTGACAAGCTCGATCACCGCACGCGCGCCCTCGCTTACGAGAAGGCAATGGAGCAGGTCTACTTGCGCTATCCCAAGGATAGAGAGGCTGCAACCTTCTATGCGCTCTCTCTCCTTGGAACAGCGCTCCCGGCTGATAAGAGTTACGCCAACCAGAAGAAGGCAGCCGAGATTCTTAACAAGGTTTTGCTTGAA
>JAKEHC010000163.1 GCA_022615255.1 Candidatus Dadabacteria bacterium
ACGGTTTCTGAGGGGTTATGGAAGGCGAAGCCGGTTATAGCGTCTGCGGTAGGAGGCATTCCACTTCAAATAACACATAAGCATTCGGGCATACTATCACACTCAATTGAGGGAACCTCTCACTATTTAAAACAGCTTCTCAATGAGCCGGAGTACGCGGAAAAACTCGGCGTGAATGGAAAGGAGCATGTAAAGAACAACTTTCTTATAACGAGGCATATCCGCGACTATCTGCTTCTTTTTCTCTCGTTATACCATAAAGACGATGTGATTTATCTTTAGATTGCCATAGTAGAAATGAGAATAAATGGTGTCTTGGCTATTTACTGACGGGCGGATGACGGAGGGTTCTCCGATCAACCAGCTAAGGATGGACTGGCTTAGGGTTCTAGGGTTAATCGCTCAGGCATTCTTGGTAGGTTGAGCAATTGACCATCAAATCGAATGGTTTTTTCAAAGAATATTGAAGGGTTGCGGCTTTTTTGCCCAATATTGATGTTTCAAATAGTTCGTAAGCTTTCGATTCTCTGGAAAGTAAAATATTTACGGTTATTTTGAAGTTCTCATCTGCTCTCAGATAATCTTTTAATCGTTTGTTAGTTTGATATTGCCTATTCTTAAGTTCATGACATTTTCTGTCGTATTCATCTCTAGTAATTCTCCTCTATTTTGTGAATATACATGAACCCTTGTAGGTTTAATTTTTTGACAACATATTTATAACGTTTTTGTAAGTTCATGATAGATAAACCTTTTCAATATTAAGCTTTAACTAATAAATCCCAGGATCAAAATGTATATTATAAGGATTGACCTTATATAATCATGGAGGCAAGAATGACAACTTTAGCTCACATAAATTTAATCGATGTTAAAAAAACTTACTATGGTCTTATAGATAAATCTAATTCGTTGAATGTAGAATATGACAACATTATGAAAAGATTACGTTACTTGAATATTCCTTCTGCAAGTTCTTTTTTGTCTATTCTGTTACCAGATAAGTCCTATAAGGATATTAAAGTAGAGATCGACAATCTAAAAAGAAATATAGAGGAGGTTGAAAAAAATGTTAATAAATGGATTGTGGAAGCAACTGAACTTTATTTTGATACTACATTCCCACCAAAATTAGATCAACCAGAAATGGGAGTAAATTATATCAATCAACAAAGTTATCTCCTAAGTCATATTGATCTATTGATAAGAAATATACAAACTTTATACAGTTCCATTAACATTCTCATAAGCGAATTTCAAATAAGCAAAGACAGCGCAGTTAATACTCGAAGGTTTTACGCAGGAATAATTCTTGCAGTCATATTTTCATTTGTTGGTATGATTACGTGAAGTTTATTTGTTTATGCTTTTTGAACTTAAACACAGTATTTGAAATTTCTAAAATCTATTAATTATTCCTTTATTCTCCTGGGTTTTCATAATACAGAGCATGTTTTGTTGGAAGTGGGAAACCAGTATTTCCTTTCTTGACGTACTTATCTCCAAGAAGCCAATAATATAAATTTAAGTAACGAAAGTCTGGATGAATTTTTAATCCAGCTCCACCAATAAGGTTTGATGCTTTCCTGTAAATTGGCTTTATAAGATCAAAAACTTCAGGGGAATATTTAGGCTCTCCAGCTATTCTGGATAATGTGCAACTCGTTATTACATCAGCAAGTTGAAGAAGACGAATATGTTTATTGTTAGCCGTCATGACTGAAAGTGGAATACGGTCGAAAGTTACGTAATTAGTCCCTTTTTCGAGTGTATCAATGCAATCTAATACAAATTTTTCTTCGTCACCTGACCCACCACCTGGTTTTGCAATAATTACTATTCCTTTTTTACGCTCTTTCTCAAAAGACCAATTCGCACGTTCGAGAAACAATGAAGTTACATCTTGAAAGTGATCGCTAGATGAAGATATCGCAAAGCTGGTTTTCATGTCCGAAACAACTACTAATGATTTAGCTTCATTTCTCAATGAGATATTAAATAGTTCTGTGTAAAATTCTAGTCGATCGGTTCCTAATAGATTCTTATACATCCAGTCTTTTCTATCGGGGGACCACTTAAATTGTTCGCCTTTAGGAAAACCACACTCTCGGCATAATTGATCAATTGCTTTTTCAAGATCCGACACTTTATCTGCAGAAACGTGGACTCCACCTATAGCTATTATGGGTCTCATACCCTTCCTCGTTGGAGATGGTTGCCTTGCATCGTCCGCAAATATAATATCCATTTCTATATTATAATTGTTTTTATTTTAGGCGAAATTATTTCAGTTTCATAGTATGCGGCTTTCTGAGAGATCAGAACCCAGACTCATTAAATACTTTTGTCACTCCACTTGAGGTGAGTGAAATTCACCACCACTCTGAAAATATGCTTCTTTAAGAAATTGAATTTGTGGTTTGAAATCAATTATGGCTTGGTAATACCTAGTTCGAAATGTGTCCACTAGCCCCAGGGCAAGTGCAAGATACGCCCCCACATTCCCTTTGCTCTTCTTTGAACGAATAGGTCGCGTTTCCCTTTTACAATCGTGCTATCTAAAAGTCGCGCCAAGATGGCGCTCCTACGCGACGATGTTGTAGGATGAGCCACGCCAGACAAGATACGTGAGATAAAACACATGAGATACCTTATTAATTTATCTCATGTGTTAAATTTAAAAGTATCTCACATGCTAAAGTAGAAAATATCTCACGTATCTGGATGTCGCTCCTACAAAATCATGCTGATTGTAGACGCATTGCAATGCGTCTCTACAATAATGACCACACGACACCCACCAGCAAGACTGGTGGGCTACCCTGTGAAGTGGCGACCTAAAGGTCGCCGCTACATATTTTGAGATTGCTTCGTCCCCTTCGTCCTTCGACTTTTCGATAGTTCGACAATGTGGGCTGAACACTGTTCAGCCCCTACGTGGCTCATGCTTCGACCGGCTAAGGATGGAAGAGGAACAAGGGCAATCTAGGAAACTATGGTCAGGAAAGTAGATAAAAATTTTCATTATTTCCATCTTTGGAGGGTTAGGATTGGGAATACCAAGCAATCCAAATCCACCCTTACCCTCCTTTACGAAAGGAGGGAATAAAAATAGGAGACGCCATAAATGGCGTCTCTACACAAATGGGCAGGCGCAAGACCTGCCCCTACAACACAAATGGGCAAGTGCAAGACCTGCCCCGCGACGATGTTGTAGGATGAGCCACGCCAGACAAGAATGTCATGCCTACTATACTGCAGGGCAATTCATGAATTGCCCCTACGTA
>JAKEHC010000026.1 GCA_022615255.1 Candidatus Dadabacteria bacterium
GCGATATCTCCGGCATAGAAGATAGCTAACACAACAACTTCCTTGCCGTGCACTTCCTTGGGAAGAAAAGGCAACGGCGGAGCCTGGCGAAGCACCACCCACACGCTGAGTTCCTCAGGTGCAGATTTCACAAATTCGCGATACTTCCTCAGCACCTGCTTTGCCTGGTCTAACGGAAAAACTACCAACCCGGCCAATATCTCAGGTCCCACGGGATGGAGCTTGAATTCGAACTGTGTGACGACCCCGAAGTTACCGCCGCCGCCTCGAATCGCCCAGAACAGGTCGGCATCCTCGTTTTCGCTTGCTCGTGCTTTCTTGCCGTCAGCGGTGACCACGTCTGCTGAGACCAGATTGTCTATGGTCATACCGTATTTACGCGTCAGCCAGCCGAATCCGCCACCCAGAGTCAGACCTGCAATGCCCGTCGTTGAATTGATCCCCACCGGTGTTGCCAGCCCATATTTCTGTACCGCTTCGTCAAAATCAGCCAATGTGGCTCCGGGTTCCACATATGCGCGCCTCTTCGCGGCATCAACGCGGACGTTTTTCATGTTTGAAAAATCGATCATCATGCCGCCTTCGCACACCGCGTTACCCGCGATGTTATGCCCTGCGCCACGAATGGATATCTCAAGCCCGTTCCGGCGCGCAAGCCGTATGGCATGTGAAACGTCATCGGCTTTGGCGCACTGCACGATGACAGCCGGTCGGCGGTTGATCATCGCATTCCATATTTTGCGAACCTCTTCATAATTCGGATCGCCGGGGAGCACCAGTTGGCCCTTCACTTTGCCCTTAAGCTCCTCAGTTGCTTCATTGAGTAAAGTTGTCACGGCATTTTCCTCCACATAAAAAGATTTAAAAAAAAAGATGCCTAGTCGGCTACGTTATCCTTACATCTCATGTTTTTCCTGCGGCATAACAAAATTAGACTGCCATAATGCAGTCTAAATTCCCTCTTAGGGAGACTATAATGCAAATCCTTTATCGATACTATAATAAGATCTAATTCGATGTCAAGGAAAAGCGGGATACATATAGCTTGCCTCAATTATTTTGATCATTTAGGATTAATAAACAATAGAATAATGAGACAAAAAAGGGCGGTTCTTAGTGTATCGGGTGGGATAGATAGCGCAACCCTTGTTTATAAAGCGGTTAAAGAAGGGTATGAAACCCGTGCCCTTACCTTTATCTATGGGCAGAAGCATAAAAAGGAGATAGAGTATGCGAAGAGAATCTGTACTGGTTTAAATGTAATTCATAAGGTTATAGACCTTTCACCATTAAAAGAGATTCTTTCGGGTTCTGCCTTGACCGATTCTAGTGTGGAGGTCCCCGAGGTTCCAGAAACTTCAGAATATTATGAAACCCTTTCGACGACTATAGTTCCAAACAGGAACTCAATCTTTCTCTCAATTGCCATAGGGTATGCGGTAAGCATAAAAGCAGACCACGTTTTTTTTGGAGCGCATTTATCGGACAGGGGCGTTTATCCGGACTGCAGGAGGGAATTTGTAGAAGCCTTTGAGCGCGCTGAGCGTCTTGCAAATGATAATAAACAATTAGTCGTAGCGGCGCCATTTATTGATATGTATAAATCTCAAATTATTAAGCTAGGGACTGAGTTAGGGGTTCCCTATAAAGACACGTGGTCCTGTTATAAGGGCGGGAAAGTACACTGCGGCGTTTGCAGTTCGTGCAGAGAGAGAAAAAGAGGGTTTGAGGAAGCGGGTGCATTTGATCCCACTGAATATGAGAGATGATATGAAATAATTAAGTTAATGTCATAATACATAATTTGAAGATGCTTCCGTTTTCTTGTAAGTAAGGTAGCTTATCAATTGATTAGGTAAAATAAAAAGAAAACTCCGCATTATGAGTAATCTATTTAAGATATTGGTCTAAATTCGGGTGGTGATTATAGTGTCAAAAGAAGAAAACCAAACCAACCCGTCGCCTGAGCGAATCATTCAAGACCTTTGGGTGGGGCGAGGAGTGCAGGCACTGGTTGCCGCCGTTGAGCTTAACCTATTTACTAACATAGCAAATGGAAAAGGCACGGCTAGAGAGATATCTCGAGCTTCCAAAGCTTCGGAGCGCGGCGTCAAACGACTCCTCGATGCATTGGTAGGATTCGGATATCTGATTAAGAAAGGTGATAAATATAAGCTTAGTGCCATATCTGAAAAGTTTCTCGTGCGGGGCAGGGAATCTTACATGGGTGAATTTGTCTATGAGACAAAACTCACATGGGAGAACTGGTCACGACTCACTGATGTGGTAAAGAGCGGTCGCCCTGTCGATGCGGTAGATACGGAGGAGCGTGGGCGTGATTTTTTCCCAAGACTCGTTGCGGCTATTTTCCCAATGAGCTTTGGTGCGGCGCGCGCCGCTTTCGCAGCTCTACCTAAAAAAGCAAACAATAAGATTAAGGGTATCCTGGATGTTGCCGCTGGCTCAGGTGCTTGGTCCATTGCCTTTGCAGAGGCGATTCCCGACGCGCGTGTGACGGTAGTTGATTATCCTGAAGTAACGCCTATTACGCGGAGGTTTGCCGAGAGGTTCGGAGTTGGTGATAAATATCATTACATCGAAGGAAACCTCCGTGAAGTGGACTTCGGCAGGAATCGTTATGATCTTGTGATCCTGGGGCATATTATTCACTCTGAAGGGGAGGTATGGGGAAGGAAGCTTATAAAGAAATCGTACAGGGCTTTGAAAGACGGTGGGTTGCTTTTGATTGCTGAGATAATACCCAACGACAATCGAACCGGACCTTTGATCCCTCTAGTTTTCGGCTTGAATATGCTCTTACACACAGAACAGGGGGATGTGTTCACAATGTCTCAATACCGGAAGTGGCTTAAAGAGGCAGGCTTTAAGAAGTTCAATACAATAAAGGCTCCAACACCCTCACCGCTCATTCTGGCTACGAAATAAATGCTGGATAAGGTTGAATAGTGGTGATGAGGTATCATATAGAAGTGTCCTAGTCATTTACAACATAACCTCTACGAACCGAAAGATACTATACCCGCTTACCTCTTTAGAGAATTACTGTATAATCTGAATGAAGGCATGAAGATAAGCGAGATTTTCATTTCAATTCAAGGCGAGGGAGTCGAAATAGGGCTGCCGACTGTATTTGTGCGTTTATTTACCTGTGACCTCAGGTGCACATGGTGTGACTCTATGTATGCCGTTGAAGGGGCAGATTTTAAGGAGATGACTATAGAGGAGGTGAGGGAGGAGATAGAAAGGTTTGACTGTAAAAGGGTTTGCTTTACGGGGGGTGAGCCGCTTATTCAACAAAAAGAGCTTGAGATTCTTGCTAAGGATTTAATCCGTAATGAGTACAACATTGTGCTTGAAACAAGCGGGCACAAGAACCCTCCGCCTGTATTCTGGGCTGATAGTTGTCTTATAAGCATGGATTGTAAATGTCCAAGCTCAGGGATGGAGGGGAGGATGAATTTTGAACTCTTTGAAAGACTTCGCTATAAAGATCAGCTAAAATTCGTGATTCGAGATGAAGTTGACTATAGCTATGCAAAAGAAATCCTGAGCAGATATTTAATAAGAGCGAAAATTATCTTTCAGCCCGTTTATGGAACAAGCCTTAAGTGGCTAACGGAGAGGGTCTTGGAAGACAGATTAGATAGGGTAAGGGTTCTTCCCCAGCTTCATAAGATTATTTGGGGTGACATAAGGGGAGTCTGAATTGAGCCTACTTCATAGAACTATAGAATCAATAAAGCCGCTAAACCCAAGTTACTTTAATCTTGCTTCGGAGCGTCTCGATAACCTTACGAAGCCAAAGGGAAGTCTCGGAAGACTAGAGGAGTTTGCAAAGCGTGTCGTTGCGATTACTGAGAATACAAAACCGAGCCTGGATAAAAAAGCTGTTTTTGTCCTCGCAGGCGATCATGGTGTGGTTGAAGAGGGAGTCAGTGCCTACCCAAAGGGAGTGACGAAGGAGATGGTGTATAACTTTCTTCGGGGCGGCGCAGGAATAAATGCGCTCTCACGACACACGGGGATTGACGTTTTTGTAGTAGATATCGGCGTGGATTGGCATTTTCAGATTGAAAATGCCGAAGGGCTCATAACAAGGAAGATAAGCATGGGTACAAACAATATTGCAAAAGAGCCTGCCATGTCAGCAGGTGAGGCTGTGAGAAGTATTGAGGTAGGAATAGGGCTTGTCCAGGATGCGGTTGAGAAAGGGTACAACTTTATTTCCGTAGGTGATATGGGGATAGGAAACACCACCCCCTCGTCAGCAGTGATGTCTTCACTTACAGGATTAAACCCAGATGAAATAGTCGGAACTGGCACTGGGATAGATAATAAGGTATTAGAGCATAAAGTCGAGGTGGTGAAAAATGCGCTTTCGTTTCACAATCCTGATCCTGATTTTCCAATCGATGTGCTTTCTAGAGTCGGAGGTTTTGAAATTGGAGGAATCGCAGGAGTGATTTTAGGCGGGGCTTCTAGGAGAATTCCGGTTGTGGTTGATGGATTTGTTTCAACCGCAGGGGCTACAGTTGCAATTGGTCTTTGTCCGGAGGTCAGTAACTATATATTTTTCTCACATAAAAGCGCGGAAGGCGGCCATGGTCTAATCTTACAAAAACTCGGTGTTGTGCCGATACTCGACCTTGATATGCGCTTAGGAGAAGGAACGGGCGCAGTCTTGGCGATGTTTATAATAGAAGCTGGAGTTAAGGCTTATAACGAAATGGCGACTTTTGAAGAGGCAGGAGTATCAAAAAAACAGGAAAAGCATAACCACTTAGCCACTAATGAACCCGACTTAGCTAGGATAAAATGATGCATGATTAATCTTGCAAAACGCATCTTAAATACAGTATCATCTCGCTAATTTTCATTCGAGTTCATTTGCCTTCATTTGGCTTCGCCGAAATGACCTACATCTGCATTTTAGCGACTCAAATATTATTTAATTCTTAACGGTATCCCAGAGATAAGCACATATACCTCATCGCATATCTCAGCGACTTTTTGATTAATACTTCCCAGTTCCGCCTGATAGTCTCTTGAGGTTTTATCTCCGGGGATAATACCC
>JAKEHC010000164.1 GCA_022615255.1 Candidatus Dadabacteria bacterium
GGAAGGGGTGTTATAGTAAAAATAAATGACCGTGGTCCTTATATAAAAGGACGGATAATAGACCTTTCTTATGCAGCGGCAAAATCTTTAAAAATGGTTAGAGGGGGAATAACAAGGGTAAAAGTCGAGGTTATTTCAACTCCGGTATGATAAGTAGCTAATTTCAGTAAATGCACCTTTAAACTTACACAGTTGACACAGTGTTTGATTACACAATTGTTGAAGTATTTATTTTCTAGAAAATTCTTATAAGCATAACCTCCCATAAAAATTAAAGAAATAAAGAGCTATTGGCACAGGAATTGCAATAATTAATAATATAAACGTAAAAACTCACAAAGGAGGTGAGAAAATAATGAGAAGATTACTTTTCTCAACACTTATTGTGGCTTGGTTTTCTTTAGTCGGAATAAATTCATTTGCTGTGCAAGTGATACCTAGATTGTTTATCCCTTATACACAAGACAGGAAGGCGATCACCGAAAGCGAACTACAAACTGAGCAGATAACCCCAGTCGAGATTACAGCGGATATTACAGGTAAGTTAACTGCCATTAAAGGTGATATATTGAGTGTTAAGGACAAGGCAGGCACAACTCATTTAATCATGATTACTGACCCGGATACACTAGAACAACTTGATGTCGGTGATGATGTTAATTTAAAGATAGAAAAAGGACTCGTAGTTTCAATCGAGAAAACCGAACGTAAATCAACTGAATTCGCACCTAAATCCAATTGAATTAAATTCTAAAAAAGGGGTGAGTAAAAATAACCGCATTTACTCACTTCTCCTTTAGTGGTGTCAGTAGATATCTATAGTTAACCACATGACTTTCCACTAAACATAAGGAGGTAACAAGAAATGAGAAAATATTTGTGTTTAGTAGTGGCGCTCGTTCTCACGGCCGTTCTGTTGTTTATCATAGGCTTCGATAGGAATGGCGCAAGTTCTCCGGAAATTATAAGAGGTGACGTTGCCCTCGTTGATAAGAATACGCTAATAATAAAAGAAGATAAGACACAAATGGAATATGTACTGAATGCCCCTCCGGATAAGCTAAAAGAGGTAAAAGCTGGATACAGGGTAGAAGTTAAAGCAGACAACGAAAGGGTTTCGTCATTAACTGTATTGGGGATGTCGCAGTCTGAGGCTGAGCTTTATGAGAAATGGAATAGGGTTATTAATACCAATCTGTTTTTTAAAAAAGAAACGAAGCCAGTCATCTCTTCGTAAGGTTCAAGCCCTTTATAGGGGAGAGAGGGGAGATGAGTTAATAAATTATTTAACCATCTCTCTCTCCTCAGATGAGTTTTCCCCGCTCTTTCTTGCGCAAACGTTGTGGCTTTACCTTCCTTAAAGTCGCAATCGCTATATATCGAGATAAGAAAGGAGGTGAAGTTAAAATGAGAATGTTACTTATATCTATACTTATAATAACGATACTTACCGCTATTGGAATAAGCTCATTTGCCGAAACTGAGCAACAAATAAAGCGGATAGTTAACGAAGGTGAGATAGCTGATAGCGGTAATTTCTTGACGATCAAGGACGAAAAGGGCGAAGCCCATCTAATTAAGACGATCGGAGTACTCAGGTTCGGTGGTGGTTCTCTAAAGTTGGAAACGTGGGAAGCAAGTTTTCCAGTTGAGAAAAAAGACACCATCACTATCGAAAACCAAACTCCCTCTGAATAAGCTCATGCCAAAAAAACACAAGCCAGAGGGGAAAAAGAAATGAAAATTCTCAGAGCAGTTAAAATATCTATAAGGTAATGGGAAATATCAGAATTTCCATAAATTTTCATCCATATCTGTATCGTCTCACTTTAAAATTGATAATCTTAATTACGAATAAAGGACACGATACTAATGCACCTTGAACAATTTGGTATAGATTTTTTTGACAGTGAAGTTAAGATTGTATGAATGGTTAAGAGACTATGCTGATGCAGTATCTTTCAACTCCAACAGGATCCTTACATGAGTGATAAACCACCTTCTACAGATTCTGAGTCAGAACATTCCCAGCCGGATATCGAGAAGCTTTCCGATTTCGTGAAGTCTATGGATATTCGGTCTGTAGCTCTGATCGTGCTCTTCATCCTCGCGCTTTTCTATACTCTCTACTTCGCCCGTGTCTTTTTCCTGCCATCATTCTGGCTCTCCTCCTCAGTTTTCTATTAAGCCCGATAGTGCGCGGTTTCAAGAGACTTTACATACCCGAGCCTTTAGGAGCGGCTCTAGTACTCCTGATACTGGTGGGAGCCACGGGTTATGGAGTTTATCAGCTTTCAGAACCCGCCGCCGGGTGGATAGCGAAGGCGCCAGAGAGTTTGCGCCGTATCGAACAAAAGCTGATTGCCTTGAGGAAACCAGTAGAACAGGTGAGCAAGGCGACAGAACAGGTCGAAAAAATCACGAAAATGGATGATGGCAAGAAGACGCAGGTAGTTGAGCTCAAAGACCCTGGTCTGAGCAACCTCCTGCTCAATCAGACTCCGGGGGTAATAATCGGAACAGTGACGATGTTCATCCTTCTCTATTTCTTTCTCGCCTCTGGAGATCTCTTTCTACTTAAACTGGTCAGGGTACTGCCCACACTGAAAGATAAGAAGCGGGCCGTGGAAATCGTCCGCCAGATTGAACAAAATGTTTCTACTTATCTCTTTACCGTGACTATGATAAATGCCGGTCTGGGCGTGGCAGTTGGTTTAGCGATGTTCTTTCTACAAATGCCTAACCCTTTGCTCTGGGGGGTGATGGCTGGATTTCTTGAATTTATCCCCTATCTTGGCCCTACAGTTGGCCTCACTGTTCTTACGCTGGTGGCGCTTCTCACGTTTGAAAATTTGGGGCATGCCCTGCTGGTGTCCGCCGTTTATTTAGGTCTAACCGCTATCCAAGGCAACTTCATCGCACCGATGGTTCTTGGCCGGCGGCTTACCCTCAACCCGATGGTCATTTTCATCGCCTTAATCTTCTGGGGATGGATATGGGGGATCCCTGGGGCTCTGCTTGCGGTTCCAATGCTGGCGACGTTCAAGATATTCTGCGATCATATTGAGCCGCTGACTCCGATCGGGGAGTTCTTAGGTAAGTAGCTATTATCTATAAATTTTCTCTTTAGAGTTTACTGTCTGTCAAGTGATCGCATCAAGGTTTTGAGGCAAACCACATTACTTTTTTAAATCTTCTAAAAGTTAATCTCCACTAATTTTTTGTGTGAGTTGACACGGCTTCTACAGTGTATTATTACACAGTTAGGCGCATTTTTTATTTTCTTGAAAATTCTTATAAATATAACCTCCCATAAAAATTAAATATTAAGAATAAAAGCTATTGGCACAGTAATTGCCATATAAACGTATAAACTCACAAAGGAGGTGAGAAAATAATGAGAAGATTACTTTTCTCAACACTCATTGTAGCAGGGCTTATATCCCTTGGTGGAGTAAGTTCATTAGCCACAGTACAGCAACACACAAAGCAGGTGGCTGCCATATCAAACGAGGTTACAGGGAAGGTAACCGACATCAAGAGGGATATTAACACCCTGAAGATCGAGGATCTAGCGGGGAAAACCTATTCATTTAAGGTTACTGACTCGAAGACGCTGGAAGGACTTAAAGTAGGTGATATGGTTAAAGTAACGATGGAAGAGGGGAAAGCAACCTCGATTCAAAAGGTTGAAAATGCACCTAGCAAAGGTGGCTCTGAGGGTGCGCCATCAAACTACTAAGTAAATTGAATTAACCACTGGGAAGGGAGGTGAGTTAAAATGCCCCTCCATTTGCTCACTTCTCTTCAGTGTGTCGGTAAAACTCCATGTGAGCCTCATATCTTTCCATAAAATTGGAGGTGTATTTGAAATGATGATAACAATAGCTCCTTTTACAGTTGACTTAAGTTGCGACTGCAAACCACCGCAGCTTAGGTATGAAAAGGAAGAACACATTAAAACAAACCATCCGCCAATTACTTACTGGGGAATTTATCTCAATGACAAACACATATCATATGTATCGAGCAAAGAACTGGCTGAGAATACAAAATTATGGATGGAGAAGTGGCTAAAGGATAGACGCTGAAAATACAAAGAAGGAGGAGAAAATATGAAAATCAAAAAAATAATCCTAGCTTTTGTTTTGGGCATGGCTCTTCTTGCAAGCTATGGGTGTGAGTTTCTTGCAGGAACAGCGGTAGGCGGTGCAGCAGGTTTTGCAGGTGGATATATTTTGAGGGATCAAGGCTACAAAGTACGGTCTCCAGTTAAGAAAGAAACCAGCGGGTCTAGCCAGGGGGAGGCATCTCCGTGAGAGATTGGTTCAGTTATAAGCTAAGTACTTTAAAATCAGGTTCAGACAAGTAGGTAGGTTAGAATATGCCTAAGAAAGGGTTTTTTTAATTAAGCAAACTAGGGAGGAGAAAACGATGAGAAAAAAAAGATACATAGCTTCGATGTCTGGGATTATGCTTTTTATTATGATTTCTGGTGCTAAGGCAGAGAGCTGGGTGTATACAGCGACGGCAGATGATAATAAAGTAAAAGCTTATGTGGACGTGGATAGCATAACCAAAGACGGTGACAAGAGAAGGTTTTGGATGTACCACGATTTTAAGGGGGTCCAATCTTTTCATGAAAATCCCATAGAAAAAGCCTTCGGTTATGATGTTGTTGACTGCAGTGATAAGACTATAGAGTACATGGAAGTTATTATAGAACGGACTGATGGGAGTAGAATGAAGAGCAGATTAATAAAGCCCGAAGTAGAAAAGGTAAGACCGAAAAGTGTAAATGAAGGCATACTGGAATTTGTTTGTAATTATAAGTAGGGGCAATTCATGAATTGCTCCTACTACTCGGAGGGACGCTGAATGGAGAAGGAATCAGTAAATAGGCGGCTTATTTTATCCTTGATTGTAATTTTAATTTATTTCATTGGATGCAATGATAATCCTTTTGATGAGAATCCCATCGATGAAGGCCCTGAAGATGAACCTGATTTCAACGCCGCCGCCGCGGGCAGGCATGGGGATGTGTTTATACAAATTACAGCTGAAAGGGATTCAAGAGATGTGGACGGGGGTGGAATATTAATTATCGGAGATGATATGAACGGCGAGCAGTTCGATATAGTGGTGGTTGATGGAATGCTTCCAACAGATTTTGATGGGGAACCGCCTATACCGCAGTCAGACGACCTCTCGGGAGATTTTGTTCTCTGCACCCCTGCATTTGCAGAGTTTATAGTTCAGGTGGAGGGTCAAGTAACTACGCTTCGGCTTAATGAGTGTGAAGATAGTAACTCCGAGATGTTTGAAGAGAATGGAGTAATCATTAACCCATGTACGGGTGAAGAGGTTATTGATATAGGGCAGTTTAACGGAGTATGTATAGCTGAGGAGTTTGGAGGCAATACTTTTCAGGATACAATAGTGCTTAACGAATTTGATGGGCGCTGCACTGCTGATGATCCCTGTGTTGTTCCTATTGATGTAGGAATTATTGTGCCTGCATTTCAACAGTTCGGTGTTCCCTGATTGGATTTTTTATCGATCAATAAGAAAAAAAGGTAAAGAGATGGAGATATAAGAATAGAGAATTTTAGGAAGCCGCTACGATGCTTCATGAACGTACAAGGCAAATGAAAGAAAAGATCACTAAAAATTTGCAACAACAAAGATAGGGGGGGGTCCTATAAGAATTCCCTCGAATAAAAAATAAGGAGGTGAGATAATATGAAGAGAATCTTCGTGTTTATGACGGCGACAGTTGTTTTCGCTACCGTTTTGTTCTTCAGCCAAGAGTTCAACGCAAATGCAGCAACTCCCTCAAAAACCATAATAGGTGAGGTTACCCTAGTTGGTGAGAGGACGCTCATAGTAGAAGAAGACACGACACAAGCGAAATACGAACTTATTGCTTCTCCGAGTAAGCTAGAAGGCGTCAATACAGGATACAGGGTAGAAGTCACAGCAACTGACGGTAGGGTTATATCATTAACTAAATTGGGTATGCCTATGCAGACAGAGTCCGCGCCTTATCAGAAATGGAAGGTTATTAGAAGCCCGGAAGGATAATGCGTTTTTAGAGCGCTATAAAACTCCTGCTCTAAAGGAGGAGGATGAAAAAGAAGCTACGTGGTGTAGTGTATGGTGCCTAAAGTTCTGTCCTCGCCCGAAAGCCGGTGCGTAGGTTCTTAGATCTGACCCCTATGATGATGCCGGAACAACTTTTTTAACGGTTTTAGCAAGTAGAGTTTATCTAGTCCGACAGGGTATGCGGAGATATATTGAATGGTTGCCTCAAATATAGTTGATGAACTCGTTTGAAGGCATTCAATAGAGAAGCTATTGTTGATATTAGGCTCTTTTTGTGATAGAAATAAGGTGGCTTAGTATCCTACAATGAGGCTTAATTTTTTTTTGGTTTTAACTTTTTTTACCACTCTTTTTGGATGTGCTGCTACACCAGTGCAGATAGAGGAAATCTATCAAAAGCAGACTGAGCTTGAGGCTGAAACAGAACTGTTATCTCAAGGAATTGAGGCACTTAGAAGCCAGGTACTAAGCGTAGAAGAAGCTAATTCAAAACTAAAGAAAAGGATAGATGCCTTAGAGAAAAAGCAGGCATCTTCAAGTTCTCCCGTAGTAAAATCCCCTGATGCTTTATATGGGTTGGCAGAATCCTATTATAGAAAAGGAAAGTATGAGGAGGCGGTTATTGAATTTCAGAGATTTATTGACACTTATCCTAAGAATAGTAGAGTGCCAGATTCATACTTAAAACAAGGGCTTTCGCTTATCAATATTGGTCGAAAGCAAGAAGCGAGGTTTTTTCTTGAAACTCTTATTAATAAATTCCCGGAATCTAAAGAAAGTAAAATAGCAAGAGAAAAGCTGAGAGAGCTTTCGAGTTAATACTTATCTGAAAAAATTACAGCCTCAGGTAAAACTTTTACTTCTTTATCCATTAGCACAGCATCAGTTTATTTCGTTGGTAATTTTGATACAAAATTCCTTGTTGATTGCTACAGTATCATTGATTATTAATTCTAGGTTTTTTATGCAAGTTGATAGTTACCGGTTATTGTGATACGAATAATTAAGTATAAAGCATGTGCATAATGAAACCAAGCCCAATTCTTGCAATACCGATTTTTGCCGTCCTGCTTGGATGCGTTGCTACCCCGGGTCAGGTGAAAGAAATCAATGAAAGGCAAACTGCATTGGAAGCCAGGATGGATAACTTATCGAAGGAAATTCAAGAAATAAAAGTAATGGAGGAAGAAAGGAATAAGCAAATAACAGAGATTCAGAAAAATATTGAGCGAATTTATGCAAGATTAAAAAAAAGAGTCAGTGAATTAGAGAAAGCTAGTGGGGCTATATATATTGATCCTTTAGGTTTTACCTTTGCTGAATCTCCTAACGCTTTGTATTCTCAGGCGGATTCCTATTATAAAGAGAGGAAGTTTGAGGATTCAATTCTTGAATTTCAGAGATTTATTGACACTTATCCTCAGGATATTAGAGTGCCAGATTCATACTTAAAGCAAGGGCTTTCGCTTATCAATATTGGACGGAGGCAAGAAGCAAGGTTTTTTCTTGAAACTCTTATTAATAAATTCCCGGAATCTAAAGAGGCGAAAGCGGCTAAAGTAAAGTTGAAGGAAATCTAGGGCAAGAATAAATATAGATAAACGAGAAAAATATCCCTTGACTTTTAAGTAAATCACTTTATTATACTACTTAAATTTAATTTATATACTTAAGATTTATCAGAAATTATTGATGATGCTGAGAAGTAAAGACTAATAATGCGATGCAAATAACTTGCAGACCGAATGGAGCTAGTAAATTGAGTATGGTCAGAAGATATTTATTACTTTTAATTGTAGTTGTAATAGCTGGAACTGTAGGACCAATTTCTTTATCTCAACAAATTAAGGATAAACAGTGGCTATCTACTTCGAGCTCTTTCATTTTCCACCCACACGCTTCGGATAATTTAAATAAAGACAAATATGCTGTTCGCGACCAAGATGATTTCACTACGGAAGATTATCAAGTATTTGATAAGTTTTTTTTGTTGGATAATTCTAATCTTTTAACCTCCCCTCTTAATTCAAACTGGGGGGTTTTTTTAGATGCAGGAAACTCTTCCCCTTATGTTTCATTTTTTTCATCACTTCCATTAAGATCCCCGCCTTTATCTTCTTGATCCAAACGTAATCTAACTTATACCCATAGTTTTCTATCTTTTGTCCATTTAATAAATAAATGGACATATGAATCGACAAACTTCTGATCTGCTTTAATGGCTTATGCGTTAAAGATATTAAGCCAATTCGGTAATGTCAGTAACAAAGGAGGGAAAGAAATGGAAATACTAAAAGCGTTTAAAATAGCGATAAGGGAATGGGAGAATATCAGGGTTTCCCTTGAAGACTTCGGTGACATGGGAGAATTCGATTCTAAAATCCATATAGATCGTAGATTAACCCTATTACCTGGAGGGTTAACTATGGCTTGGAA
>JAKEHC010000027.1 GCA_022615255.1 Candidatus Dadabacteria bacterium
GTCTTGGTAACGGCGAGGACGCGTATTTTACGTATCGTATTTTCGGTTGTTATCTTTGTTTTAGCACTAGAGATGATCTATAATGGCATAACCGGGAGGCTTTAATATGGCTAAGCCCGTGCAGATATTGTCCGATCAGCAGGTAGAGAGGATTATCGGCTACTTATTAAGAACTGCAGTTCTTATTTCAGCCTTATTTGTGCTCATTGGAGGGATATTATATCTAATTCATTATGCGGGAACGCATCCGGATGATAGGGTTTTTACTGGAGAACCGCGGGATTTACGAACATTACCGAGGATTTTAGAGGATGCTGTAACATTACATAGCCGAGGGGTAATTCAGCTAGGCTTGCTACTATTAATCGCCACACCTGTGTCACGGGTTATTCTTGCCGGATTTGCCTTTGCGTTACAACGCGATCGAATATACGTAGTCGTAAGTTTAATTGTCTTAACCGTCCTGATTTATAGCCTTATGTCTAGCCGTTAACAGTAATAGACTCTTGTGATAGGCATAAACAGAGGGACTATAAATGAATCGGCAAAGGAATAGGTAATCTTCCTTCGATAATATTGTCATAGGGATGAGGGATTAATGTCTCAGACATCCATTAAGCGAGATAGCAATCTCGGGCTAGGCATCCTTCTTACTGTCATTGCCTTTCTTTCCGTTGCTATAATGAGTGCGTTAGGCAAGGCAGCTTCAAAATCGGTCTCATCTGAGGTGCTCGTTTTCTTCCAAAACTCTATAAGCCTAGTTATTCTAACTCCGTGGATACTACGCGACGGAATAGAAAACCTCAGGACCGAGCATCTCGGTCTACATTTCGTTCGCGGTATCTCGGGTATGCTTTCTCAGTATTTCATGTTTGTAGCTCTGAATTATATTCCGCTTGTAGATGCGGTTCTCCTGGTTAATGCCGCGCCTCTTTTCATTCCTCTAATTACCTGGGTCTGGCTAAAACAAGGAATCGGCGGGAGATTGTGGCTAAGCCTTATGATAGGCTTTGTAGGCATTGTCTTGATTCTTCAACCGGGAGGGGAGGTCTTTAGCTGGGCTACCCCATTAGCCCTTGTAGCCGGTATCTTTTCAGCAATTGCGCTTGTTACAGTAGGCCGCTTAAACATCACTGAACCCTCTTTACGCATTCTCTTCTACTATTTTTTGATTTCGACTGTATTAACGGCACCTTTATTAATTACGAAATGGTCTACACCTGAGCCAAGTATGTGGATTTATCTGATAGGAATCGGGTTAACCATGGCAATCGCTCAGCTGCTTCTTATACTTGCCTACGAGCAAGCCTCGCCGTCGCGTGTTTCTCCTTTTAACTATTCCGTAGTGGTCTTTTCCGGACTGATCGGATGGATAGTTTGGAATGAGATGCCGAATGCCTTGTCTATACTAGGAACCATTCTCGTCTGTGCAGGCGGAATTCTCTCCGTAATCCATTATCATAAAAGGCACGAGCCACTTTCCATGAATCAAATCATGAAATCCCTATCAAAAAAACAAGTCTAGTCAGGAGGGCATTCAAAAAAGTGAGAATCCTAGATCAAAGTAAAGTGGAGTGTGTTTTTAGAGCAGAGGCGATTGTGGGGGAATCGCCTCTATGGTCTCCTCGCGAACGGGTTGTATATTGGGTAGATATTACAGGCCAAAAGATACACCGTTTTAATACAACAGCGAATATAAATCATACCTTCCACCTTCCTCAACCTGTCACTGCGGTTGGGTTGCGTGAGAAAGGAGGTTTAATCATCACCCTCAGAAAGGACTTTGCTTTCTATGATCCAAAAACACAGGCTCTGGAACTCCTCTCAGACCCGGAAGAGGATAAACCCTACGATAGATTTAACGATGCGAAGTGTGACCGTCAGGGCCGTTTCTGGGCGGGTACTATGGATGATGTGAAGTGGAACGCTCCCTTTGGAAGCCTCTACCGTTTCGACCCGGACAAAAACGTAACGTGCATGCAAAGGCATGTTATCTGCGCCAACGGGCTCGGATGGAGCCCGGATAATAAGTTGTTCTATTTCACCGAAAGTTTCAGGTATGGGATTTATGCTTATGATTTTGATCTCGACACGGGCAACATCTCTAATCGGCGTCGCTTCGCCTCGTTAGACAGGGATTCTGATGGGTTTCCTGACGGCTTAACCGTAGATGAAGAGGGATTTATCTGGAGCGTTCATAATGCAGTTGGGCGGATAATACGCTATAGCCCTGAGGGTGCTGTTGACACCATGATAGAGCTTCCTGTGCCCCGCCCGACGAGCTGCACCTTCGGCGGAGACAAACTTGACGTGCTATACATTACCTCGGCAAGGGAGACTATGACCCCGGAACAGATTTCAAAGGCGCCTCTCTCCGGCAGCTTATTTGCCGTTGTGCCAGGGG
Source organism: Candidatus Dadabacteria bacterium (assembly GCA_022615255.1). Classification (GTDB taxonomy): domain Bacteria; phylum Desulfobacterota_D; class UBA1144; order Nemesobacterales; family CSP1-2; genus CSP1-2. Next base: position 2,405 of record JAKEHC010000027.1, read on the forward strand.
TGCGAGGATTACCGGAGCCTTACTTTGCGGGATGAAGAAAGGCTCATTTCGGTATTCATATAAAATCAGGGTTTGTGATATGGCTTTAGTTCGAGATCCGCTTATAGTTATCCTTATGGGAGTTTCAGGCTCTGGTAAAACCACAATCGGAGAGCTCCTAGCAGAGAAGCTCGGTTGGATGTTCTATGACGGAGATGATTTTCATCCTGAGTCTAATAAAGAGAAGATGAAACGCGGAATCCCTTTGACGGATGAGGATCGCGACCCCTGGCTAAACATACTTAAGCAACTGATCCACGACTTGATCGAACAAAGAAAATCCGCCGTCGTTGCGTGTTCAGCATTGAAGCAGTCTTATCGAGACCGTTTATTAGAGAACTCAAAGGGTGTGGTTCTGGTTTATTTAAAGGGGGGTTATGGACTCATAGAGACACGGCTCCACGATCGAAAGGGACACTTCTTTAATGCCAAACTCCTAGAGAGCCAGTTTGAAACACTCGAGGAGCCAAAGGATGTGTTTACCATTTATATAAACCATGAACCGGATGCAATAGTCGATGAGATCAGGCGTAAATTAGGTTTATGAAAGGCACAAAGATGAAAGCCGTTATTGTCGTGACTCAACCGGAATATGAGAAGGGAAGAGACGAGTTTGACAGTGTTAAGAACGAGGGCTTCTTCTGCGTTCCGGCTCCTTCGAGCGAGGAGGAGCTTGCAGCGGCTATTCGAGATCAGAACGCCCAACATGTCATTTGCGGTGTCGAGCAATACAGGGGGAAATTATATGAGGCATTGCCGCGTGGAGGCGTGATAGCGAGATTCGGAGTGGGCTTCGATAATATAGACCTCGCCAAGGCTAAAGAGCATGGACTACTCTGCACAAACACGCCTGGCGTATTGGATGAGTCTGTTTCAGAACACGCCTTTGCTTTGATATTGGCTGCTTCGCGAAATATACCGATTCTTGATAGCACCACGCGGAGCGGACTTTGGCTTAAGAAGACTGGGGTAGAACTCGGCGGAAAGGTATTGGCTGTTATCGGTGCTGGTTCAATCGGCAGCCGTGTTTCGCGAATCGCTGCATTCGGCTTTGGTATGACGGTGATTGGATGTGAAATACAAGAAGTAAATTGGGAAGAGAAGATGCGTCAATATGGTTTCCAAAAACTGGTGAGGGATTTTAACGAGGCTATAGAAAATGCGGACTTTGTAAGCCTACATCTACCGGCTAACTCATCTACGAGACACTTTATATGCCGTGAGCGTTTAGATAAAATGGCTAAAAAGTCATGGCTTATTAATACCTCACGTGGCGCCATCGTTGACGAATCGGCATTGTTCGATGCAATTAATGATCATAGAATAGCTGGGGCTGCTTTAGACGTCTTTGATGTAGAGCCTTACGTCCCTTCTGACCCGGCTAAGGACCTTAGGACATTGCCGAACGTAATCATGACACCCCATATCGCCAGTAATACGAGAGAGGCAAACATTCGCATGGCACGGCGGGCGCTTAAGAATATTATTCTTGCAGAGCGTGGTGAATTCGAACAGATGGATTTACTAAATTAAAGAAGAAGAGTCCGACCAGTGTTTCCGGATTAATATTAAACAAGCTTATGGTAGAATTTAGATATGAAGAAGAAAAACCTAAGTGATCTAGAAAAGGCTAGAAGCCACTTTCTAAAAGCTTTCACTGAGATCGGCATTGGAGCCGAGTTTGCTATTAAAGGGACGAGGAACCTTTTAAGTGAGAGGGAGAGTAGGAAGATAATGTTTGGTCTTACGGAGAGCTTGTTCAGAAAGGGCTTCGATTTAGCGACAAAACTTACCGACGTCTTAACTCAATTGCAATCGAAGAAACCAGCCAAACAAAGACCACGTAGGAAAAGAGTGAGGAAGGTTGAAATTGAATAAGGTCCTCTCGGACCCTGAAAACGCCGAAAATATAATAAAGCGTTTTATAGAGGTTCATAAGAGTATTTCTCCCAATAAGAAAGATCTCCTTTATATTCTCTCCTCTTACAGCCGTTTCCTCGGAAGGGCAATAATAAAAGACCCCGAGATACTGGATATTTTACTTACATCAGAGTTTATTCAAAGGGGAAAAACATTAGAGCAAGCACTTAAGGATTCCACTCTGATCATGGAGTCTTCTAATTCTTTAGAGGAGTTCATGGCTCAGTTAAGGCGCTATAAGTATAGAGAGTTTTCAAGAATCATCTGTAGGGACATCATGAATATCGGAAGTTTCCCAGAGATAATGGAGGAGCTTTCCGATCTGGCTAGCAGTGTTTTAGAAGCGGCTTTTAGATTTTTTGAGAAGGAAATTAAAACAACTAATCATGGAAGATTTGTCATTATAGGTATGGGAAAGCTTGGAGGAAGGGAACTCAACCTCAGCTCGGATATAGATTTGATCTATATTTATCAAAACAAAGGAATACCAGACTCTTTTTTCAAGATTGCCGAAAGAATCACCAGGTCGCTTAGCTCTGTCACAGAAGACGGCTTTCTTTATAGAGTTGACCTTGGGCTTCGGCCTGGGGCTGGAAAAAGCCCTATTGCTCTTTCATTCGATGGCGCCCTTGAGCATTACTTTTACTGGGGCGATACCTGGGAGCGAGCTGCGCTTATAAAAGCAAGGCCTGTTGCTGGAGACGTTTCATTGGGAGAAGAATTCGTTGATGAGATCGAGTCTTTTACTTTCAGAAAGCATCTTGATTACACATCTATTGAGGATTTAAAGGATATGAAGGCTAAACTCGACAGGCTCCATAAAGTGCGTGATGTTAAACTGGGGAAGGGAGGAATTCGAGAGATAGAGTTCTTTGTGCAAGCGCTACAGCTTGTAAATGGCGGGGCAATTAAGGAATTAAGAGAAAAAAACACATTAAAGAGCTTGGAAAAACTTAGGCAAATGAAGATTATCAAGGCAGATGTGTTTCAATCACTCAGCTCATCGTATCTCTTCCTAAGAAAAGTGGAACATGCAATTCAACTGGTAGATGAACTTCAAACCCATAAGCTACCTGATGATAATGATGGGCTTGATAAACTAGCGAAGAGGGTAGGGTTTCAAAATAGAGAAGAATTTGAGAAGGAATATAATGAAAGGACATCCGAGGTCTCTGAGATTTATGGACGGCTTTTTCATGAACCCTCAAAAAAGTTAGATGAAGGAGGGAGGGCATTCTGGGAACTAGCTGATTTCTTAACGGAGGGGAATATTGCTCAAAGTGAGGCAGTAGAAAATTTAAGGAGATTAGGGTTTAAGCATCCTGAGAGCGCAATGGAGCTTATAGCCGCGCTTCTTGATCCAAAAAAGGGCGGTCTTACACAAAGGGGAAGAATCCTTACAAGAAGAGTAATTCCTGCATTCTTGGGTAAGGTTCTCCTTTCGCCCGATCCGGATGCCGCCCTTGGGAACCTCGAGAGGTTTGTCTCTGGAATCGGATGGCGAACGTCTATTTATGCTGTGCTTGCAGAAAACCCTGAGTTGCTAGAGCTTCTTTCTAGGCTTTTTTCAACGAGTGGATATCTTTCAAACTTTCTGATAAGACATCCTGAATATCTAGACGTGCTTACACTTAAAGATGTTAGAAAAGAATTCAGTTCAAAGGAAGGGATGGTTCTAGAACTCGAAAAAATACTAAGAGAAGAGGAGGAATACGAAGGCAAATTAGATGCGATCAGAAGGTTTAAGCATGTAGAAACACTCAAGCTCTGTCTCAGGGATTTGAATCACGAGGTAGATACAATATACGTTGGAAGATATTTAACCATGCTTGCCGAGGCAGTGCTAGAAGTAGGACTCCTACTTGCCGGAGAGGTTGTAGGATCAAGATTGAAGAAAAAAGGTATACCTGAAGATATGGTGATACTTGGTATGGGAAAATTGGGTGGGATGGAAATGAGCTACAATTCTGATCTTGATATTATTTTTATCTATAAGGGTGACGATCACGAACTTTACTCAAAACTTGGACAAAGGGTTATATCGATTATTTCAATCCCAACGAATGAAGGTTTTGCCTATAAGATCGATACAGGACTAAGACCGTCGGGCAGAGCAGGAACGCTTGTCACATCATTTGAGGCTTTCAAAAGGTACCATGAGCAAAGCGCAAAACTGTGGGAGAGGCAAGCGCTCATAAGAGCGAGACCTTCTGCGGGAAACATGGATTTAGGAAGAGAGATTATGAAAACGATTGAGCAATTCGTTTACAAGGAGTCACTCGAAGCGGATTTTCATAAAGAGATTTATCACTTAAGGGCTAGGATGGAGAAAGAGATTGCCAGAGAGGATAAGCTTAGATTAAACCTGAAAACTGGAAGAGGAGGTATTGTAGATATAGAATTCCTTATACAAATGCTTCAGCTCAAATTTGGACTTTATTATGAAGACGTTAGAAGAGAGAACACGCTTGAGGCACTTAATGGATTAAAAAGATGCGGGGTTATAGATGTAAATGTCTTTATTAAGTTAAAGGATGGTATTTATTTTCTGAAGAAGCTTGAGAATCTTCTGAGGCTTCTCCATGATAGGTCTATAAGCGAGCTTTATGAGAGTGATTTCCATAAGCTTGCATTAGAGCTCGATATGAAAGAGGATGGCGAAAAGCTAAGAGAGATTTATGTTTCAAAGACAGAGGAGATAAGAGAGATATACGAAAGTTATTTTTCTTGAGGCGGTAGTAGAGACGCTTTGCGATGCGTCTCTTTGTCTCTTAGTTCTCCCCTTTACAAATGGGGGACTCGTCTCCATCATTTTGTAAAGTAGGATTAGTATCCTACCAGTCTTACTAGGAGGCGATATCTGCTCCTCATATTAGAAATAGTGAAATTTCTTTTCATGCTTGATAGGGGTTTCTGTTTAGGTAAAATATACATCTCAATTGCTTTGGAATTTTTGAAAACTCAATCCGGAGTTTAATTAACAAGTTGAAAAGCTGCATCTTCATAATGGCGGATGGGGCGAGAGCGGATGTGTTCGAAGAGCTTCTAAGCCGAGGCGACCTCCCAAACATATCGAAATTCATTATTGATAAAGGGACTTTTACAAAAGCAGTCTCAGTTTTTCCATCAACCACAGGTCCGGCTTATGCCCCCTTTTTATTAGGCCAGTTTCCCGGAAGATGCAACCTTCCAGGCATCAGGTGGTTTGATAGAGAACTTTACGCTAAAAGGATTTTTTCTCTTTATCGTTTTAGAAGCTATGTCGGGCTTGAGAGTTTGCTGATGAACTATGATATCTCTAAAGATTCGAAAACCCTTTTTGAGATATTCCCAAGTACTTTAAATATAATGAACGAGCTCTCCCGCGGGGCGGCCCTTAAAAGCTACAGAACCAGATTTTTGCGTGTTTACCATAAAATTAAAGGGCACTTTAACAATCGCTGGGATGAAGTGGATATAGCCTCGAGAGATGTTCTTCTCGATTCTTTGAAGGATAATCCCCAATTTGCATACATTGCATTCTTAGGTATCGATACCTATTCACACCTAAACCATCCGTTTCACCAGAGTGTTATAGAGTCATATTTTAGAATTGATGAAAGCGTGGGGATCTTAGCCAAAACTTTGCAAGATATGGGCAGGCTAGACGAGACTCTTCTCATTATTACGAGCGATCACGGGCTTACGCCCACTCATTCGCATTTTGACTCAGTATCATTCATGAATCGGCTCGGATTTAAGACCTTTCACTATCCTAAAATATTTAAATACTATAGAGGGGCCGATGCCGCTAACATGATCTCTGGGAATGCTATGACCCACTTGTATGTGAAAAGTCCTCAAGGCTGGGAGAAGAAGAATACCTTTGATGAGCTAACCGGGTTTGTTGATAGTCTTATTGAAAGACAGGAGGTTGATATAGTAGCGGGACTAGATGAAAAGGGTAGGGTGAAGATCAAAAGTGAAAGGGGGGGAGCTTCAGCATGGCTGGATAAAGAGGGATTTCTTAGGTACGAGAGGTTTAACTGCGATCCCTTTGGTTATAACGGTATACCTTCAAGAATGGATAAAGAAGAGGCTCTTAAATATAGCTTTAATACTAATTATCCCGATGCACTTCTACAGATCATTCAGCTCCTTGAATCTCCACGCTCCGGTGATTTGGTGGTTAGCGCCAAGCAGGGTTTTGATCTTAGAGCAAAATATGAAAACCCGGAGCATTGTTCTTCACATGGAGCCCTATTTAGAGAACAGATTCTAGTACCGCTCGGCATTAATATAAAGATAAAGAAAGAATTTGTCAGAACGGTGGACTTATATCCTACAATACTTCACCTACTTGGAAAGCCTATTCCCAATGGTGCTGATGGGGTGAGTTTGGTTGGTTAATTCAGGTAACTGGTTAGCCACTAATGAACAAGCTCCAATTAGCAAATTCCAAATTACAAACAACCTACAAGTGCCAAAAATATCAAACGTTTGAAATTTAAAATTTAGAAATTGCGAATTGTTTGGAATTTTTACTTTGATTCGCGTTCATTTGTGCCAATTCGGGGTTAAATATATCTAGCCGCGTAACGCCCTATAATTTTAGTAACCATTTCAAAGGAAATATTGGCTATCCGTCTTGCTATTTACACAAAATTCCTTTATAGTGAATTCAAAATCCATCTAATGAGTGGAATGAGTTTGAGGAAGATGAGATGGATATTATTGACGCTAGTGTTAAATACAAACCTAAATATAGATATGTAATCCCCTCAATAATAACCTACCTAGAAATTCCCTTAAAAGATTCCATCAATGAACTAGGCAAACCTTATCCATCCATCCATCCA
>JAKEHC010000165.1 GCA_022615255.1 Candidatus Dadabacteria bacterium
AGGTTGTAACAATATTCTGCGATACTGGAGAGAGGTATTTAAGCACGGGAACTTATAGTGAAAATGGGTGAAATGAATAAAAATCCGTTACCGAAAAATATTGAAAAAGATGTCCCTGTGTGTTATTATTTTTTAATAAGTATATAACTTTAAAGAGGTAAATGTGGGCGGTCAGCTTTTTAAAAATCTTATCCTTTGGTTGGTTATTTTTGTAACTATTATCGCATTATACCAATTCCTTCAAGCACCACGAAACAGCTATGTTGAAATTCCATACAGTGAGTTCCTTGCAAATTTAGAGCAAGGAGAAATCAAAGAAGTTGAATTTAAAGGGGAAGAAATAAAAGGTTCCTATGTCGCTAAGAAGGAGGGAACTGAAAAAGGCTTCAAAACTGTAGGGCCTGCAAATGAGGACCTTATCTCGACTCTCAAGACAAAAGGCATAGCATTCAGCTTCAAAGAGCAAAAAGAGGGATCTATAATGCAAGTCCTTTTTAATTGGGCACCGCTTATACTTTTAATAGTTATAATGGTCCTTTTTATGAGGCAACTCCAAGCCGGTGGCACCAAAGCAATGTCATTTGGAAGAAGCCGTGCCAGAATGGTTTCAGAAAACCAAAACAAAACCACGTTTAAAGATGTCGCAGGAATTGACGAGGCCAAAGAAGAGGTTCAGGAAATAGTAGAGTTCTTAAAGAATCCAAAGAAATTCACACGTCTTGGAGGTCGAATACCAAAAGGTGTACTTCTTGTTGGGCCTCCGGGTACTGGAAAAACCTTGCTTGCAAAAGCCATTGCAGGAGAGGCAAACGTGCCATTTTTTATAATCAGCGGTAGCGATTTCGTCGAAATGTTTGTAGGGGTTGGTGCGTCGAGAGTGCGCGATCTATTCACACAGGCAAAACGCCACGTACCCTGCATTGTTTTCGTTGATGAGCTTGATGCTGTGGGTCGTCATCGTGGCGCCGGGCTCGGAGGGGGACATGATGAAAGAGAACAAACTCTTAACCAACTTCTTGTTGAGATGGATGGGTTCGAACCAAACGAGGGAATAATAGTTATATCAGCGACAAACCGCCCAGATGTATTAGACCCAGCTCTTCTACGTCCTGGTAGATTTGATAGACAAGTGGTAGTTCCAAGACCAGACGTAAGAGGAAGAGAAGAGATCCTCAAGGTTCATACAAGAAACGCCCCACTTGAGACTGATATTGATCTCACTATGGTTGCCAGATCAACTCCTGGTTTTTCCGGTGCCGACCTTGAAAACCTGGTGAACGAGGCCGCTCTTCGTGCTGCCCGGGTTGGAAGGACAAAAATTGCGATGCTGGATTTCGAGTTCGCTAAAGATAAAGTCCTGATGGGGGTAGAGAGAAGGAGTCTTATAATCAGCGACGCTGAGAAGAAGATAACAGCTTATCATGAAGGTGGACATGCACTTGTTGCTAAGCTTACACCGGGAACAGACCCAATACATAAAGTAACTATCATTCCAAGAGGGCTTGCACTTGGGGTTACCCAACAACTTCCTGTCGAAGATAAGTATACACTCTCAAAAACTTATCTTAATAACACAATTACAGTGCTCCTCGGTGGTAGGGCAGCAGAAGAAATAATATTCGGGGATCAAACAAGCGGAGCTGGAAACGATCTTGAGAGAGCCACCGAGATAGCTCGTAAGATGGTTTGCGAATGGGGAATGAGCGATAAGGTAGGACCGGTAACCTTTGGAAAAAGGGAGGAGCAGATCTTTCTAGGCAAAGAACTTGCTCGTCATAAGGACTATAGTGAAGCCACGGCACTTGAGATTGACAAGGAAATAAAAAAAATAGTTACAGAAAATTACCAGAAGGCAAAAACAATCCTAGAGGGAAATATAGATCTACTACATAAGCTTGCCGAGGCGCTTCTGGAAAAAGAAGTAGTCGACGGGAAAGAGTTAGATGAACTTGTAAAACAAAGAAAACCGGAATACACAACTTGGGAAGGTGCACTTAGTGCCAAAGGCGCTGTTGCACTAAGATCTAACGTTGAAGACTCCTAGGGTCAAAGTGGCTGAAGTAAAAACCTTATAAAGATAAATTATCATACAAGTAGAATTTTAGTTTTGACCTGGCAAACAATAAGATTAAAATGGTTTTAAGGACTAAATATCAGGCTAATAATAAGCTTCAATCTAAATATACAGGATTGAATCAAGAAAAAACACCTTTTAAAAGGAGAGAGCATAATTTTAAATGCAAAGATAAAGAATTACTTCTGGGTTCAAAAACTTATATTATGGGGGTACTTAATGTAACACCGGATTCATTTTACGACGGAGGCAGGTATTTAGGCATGGATGAAGCCCTGAGACAAATTGATAAAATGCTGAATGAAGGTGCAGATATTATAGATATAGGAGGTGAGTCAACAAGACCAGGCTCCCTCGGGGTTACTGAAGAAGAAGAACTCAAGCGAGTAGTTCCAATTATAAGGGAGGCTAGAAAACAATTTGATGTAATTATATCAATAGATACTACAAAGTCTAGTGTTGCTGAAGACGCCATAGGAGAAGGAGCATCGATAATAAACGATATAAGCGGGCTTAAGTTTAATCCTGAGATAGCAAAGATAGCTTCAAAGTATGGAGCTGGACTCGTTTTAATGCATACGAGCTCTCGTCCATATAATATGAAGAATAACACAGGCTATAATTCAATTATTTCAGATATTATTGGATCACTGAAGGGATCCGTAGAAATAGCAGAAAGGGCTGGAGTTGATTCTAAAAGCATTATACTTGACCCTGGTTTTGGGTTTGGGAAAACAGCAGAGCATAATCTTATTCTTCTAAAATATCTTAGTGAACTTCTTGTGCTTGGTAAACCAATTCTAATTGGAACTTCACGAAAGTCCTTTATTGGAGAAGTGCTAGGGGTCTCAGTGGAAGAGCGATTAGAGGGTACGGTTGCTTCAGTGGTTATGGGTATCATAAATGGTGCTTCGATTGTCAGAGTCCATGATGTTCTTTACGTCAAGCGAGCGATTAAGATAATAGATGCTGCGCTTTGCACAAGTTACAATTAACGGTTTGTGTAATAAACCAAAGTAGGTATTGAGTCATGTTAGATGCAATTTCTAATTTTCGATTCTTCTGGGATACAGTTGATATTATCGTTGTTGCCCTGATCATTTATTACCTTTTAAGCCTGATTGAGGGAACACGCGCCGTTCAGATGCTTTTTGGGCTTGCAGCAATCTTCGTGCTTTATTTTCTTTCACAGAGATGGGAGCTTTACACACTAAACTGGATACTGGGCCACTTCCTTGGTTCTATCATATTAATTGCAGTGATTCTATTTCAACAAGATATTCGAAGGGCACTTGCTGCGTTTGGTGGTAACCCGCTAGTTCTTAAAATATATCACGGAAAATCGGAAGGGCTTGTTGTAGATGAAATTGTAAAAGCAACAAGCTTTTTAGCTAATCGCCAAGTTGGAGCACTTATTGCCATTGAAAGAAAAAATAGCCTCGCTGATTTTGTTGAAATAGGGATGAGGGTTGATGCATGGGTATCAAGAGAGCTGATTATAAGCATTTTCAATCCAGCTTCGCCACTTCATGATGGAGGCGTAATTATCGGAGGAAATAAAATACTATCTGTAGGCTCTTTCTTTCCTCTCGCAACTGATCCGGATTTAGAAAGGGAGCTAGGTACAAGGCATCGAGCCGCAATAGGGCTCACAAGGGAAACTGACGCTGTTGTCATTGTAGTATCGGAAGAAACAGGGACGATCTCTCTTGCCTTTCAAGGTAATCTCACCAGGGGACTGGATGCGACATCGCTCAATAATCTTCTGCTCGACCTACTTGAGATTAAAAGATCTCAGACAGATAGTAAGAGGATTTTCAACCGCATTTTACGAAAGAAACAAGTTGAAAAAACAAGTGCTTAGACGACTCTTATGCCGCATATTTGAGCGATATCTCGTAGATTAGAATTAATAAAAATTGTATTCTTTTAATCTCTATACATTTCTTTATGACGGAGATATTTCATTCTAGGGCTTGAATTTTAAGGGGGATAAATAACTATAATGCCAAAAGGCGGCTACAATCTGGCTGAGTTCTTAGATTGGCTTAATACAACGATGAATTCTTGGCACATCGAGCGTCTAAAAAACCTATTATTTAAAAACCTCGGTAAAAAGACACTAGCAGTGGTTTTTGCTTTAGCCCTCTGGTTTTCAGCAAATATGGAGCAGGACGTAGAAAAAGGCATATCAATCGATATGCAATATATTAATCTACCCAATGATCTTGTTATAATGAACGAACCTCCTCAAACACTTAACCTAAGGGTGCGTGGACCAAGAACACAGCTTTCATCACTTTCACCTCGGGATATAATTTTTACATTTGACCTCACTAACGCTTCTTATGGAGTTTCTAAATTTGAGATTAATACGGACCAAATAAATCCCCCAAAAGGAGTCCAGGTGATAGGGGTGAGCCCTGCTGAAATTGAAATTGATGTAGATAAAGTAATCGAAAAGGAGGCCGAGGTTAAGCCTATAATAGGTCTTCCTGATACTGGATACGAAGTAGTAGGTGAACCAAAAGTTGTGCCCTCCGACGTTAAAATTAGAGGTCCAAAGAAGATTGTTTCACAAATCGAGAGTATATCTACCGATCTTGTATCAACAACAGGAGTAAAATCGAGTTTTACTATCGAGGTTCCTTTAAGGTCATATCCAAGAGTTGATATTCTAGGGGGAGGATTTGCTAGAGTTACAGTCAACATTAAAGAGAGAATCGTAACAAAGGAATTTAAAGGGTTAAACATAAATATAATAAACTTTAATGGGGTCCAGTTTGAACCACATGGAGCACTCAAAGCTGAACTAGTATTCGAGGGTCCTTACAGCATTATCAAGGACTTAAATAGCAATGATATAAATGTGTTTATTGATACAGATAAACTTAGGCGAAACTCTAAACAAAAAATACAGAGATTGAAGGTAAATGTAGACTATCCTTACAAGGAAAGCCTTATACTTACAAAACAGGTACCCGAAGAGATAGAAATAAGATTGGAAAAACTTGGAGAATGAGATTGGAAGAATCGTCTAAGCGTCTTTTTGGAACCGACGGGATTAGAGGGGTAGCTAACTCTGACCCTATGACTCCTGAAATGAGTCTAAAGCTTGGTAAAGCTTTGACTTATGTGCTTAAACGTGAAATAGGGGATTCAAAAAGACCGAGGATAGTTATAGGTAAAGATACAAGGCTCTCAGGTTATATGTTTGAGCAGGCAATGTCAGCAGGAATAATCTCAATGGGGGCTGATGTGCTTCTTGTAGGTCCCCTACCCACCCCTGCTATATCATTCCTTACAGCTAGCATGCGAGCTGATGCTGGCATCGTCATATCGGCATCTCATAATCCGTTTGTAGATAATGGGATAAAACTCTTCGATAGATTTGGTTTCAAGCTACCTGACGAAAAGGAATTAGAGATAGAGGAATTAGTTCTGAGCGAAAAAATAAATAGCCTGAATGTCCCTTCCTCAGATATAGGAAAGGCTCGGAGGATAGACGACGCGCAGGGAAGATACGTCGTATTTGTCAAGAATACATTTCCAAAGGATCTGACCCTTGAAGGGCTCAGAATCGTTCTTGATTGTGCTAATGGTGCAGCTTATAAAGTTTCTCCGGTCGTTTTTCAAGAGCTCGGAGCCGAAGTGATAACAATCGGGGTCAAGCCAGACGGTCAAAATATAAATACGGACTGTGGTTCCATTAATCCTGAGCTACTCAAACTAAGGGTTAAGGATACCAGATCGGACTTGGGAATAGCATTAGATGGAGATGCCGACAGGGTTATATTCTGTGATGAAAGGGGAGAGGAGGTAGATGGAGATGTAATAATTGCAATAACAGCAGATGAGTTGATGAATAACAACAAGCTCCTAAAAAATACGGTTGTTACAACAATTATGAGCAATATGTCACTGGAGAAATTTATACGAGGAAAAGGAGGAACGGTTATTAGAACGCCTGTAGGAGATAGGTATATAGTTGAGGAAATGAAAGTAAGAGGGTGTAATTTTGGAGGTGAGAAATCAGGACATATAATATTTCTTGATCATACTACAACCGGAGACGGAACACTAGCGGCTCTTCAACTGCTCGCGGTCATGAGAAGGAAAAAAAAGAAACTCTCAGAGCTTGCAAAAATAATTCAACTCTATCCTCAGGTGTTATTAAATGTAAAAGTGAGAGAAAAAAAACCTTTTCAAGACATCCCACAGCTCCAGGATTTGATTTTAGCTGCCAAACGAAGGCTCGAAGAACAAGGAAGAATAAACATAAGATACTCAGGGACTGAAAAGCTTGCGCGTATTATGGTTGAAGGCGAGAATGAGACATTAATTAGGGAGATCGCTGAAGAAATTGCTTCTAGAATTCAACAAGCTATAGGAGAGTAACATTATCGGGTCCTAAGTGTCTACTCGATTTAAATAAGAAGAAATGCCAAGATTGAACGTAAACATAGACCACGTAGCAACCGTTAGGCAGGCAAGAAGAGGATTAGAACCGGACCCTATCTTTGCTGCTTATTTGGTTGAACTTGCCGGAGCCGACGGTATAGTTGTTCATCTAAGGGAAGATAGAAGACATGTCCAGGATAGAGATCTTAAAATACTTAAACAAACTGTAAAGACCAAGCTTAATTTAGAAATGGCACCGACTAGTGAGATGATTGAGATTGCACTGAAAGTAAAGCCAGATACTGTAACTCTTGTGCCTGAGAAAAGAGAGGAAATAACAACGGAAGGCGGGTTGGATGTGTTAACTAACTCTAAACTGCTATCCAGGACAGTAGGTGAACTCAAGGAAAATGACCTATTTGTCAGTCTCTTCATAGATCCTGATATAAATCAGATTAGATCAGCACAGTCCACAGGGGCGGATATGATTGAGATTCATACTGGCAGTTACTCAGAGGCAAATGTTTATGAGAAAAGAGAATATGAGTTTAAGAAGATTGTAGATGCTGTGAGGATGACGATTGAGCATGATTTAAGAGTAGCTGCCGGACACGGATTAAACTATATAAATGTAAAAAGAGTCTCCAGTATTGCAGGTATAGAAGAACTCAATATAGGACACAGCATAATAGCCCGCTCCGTTATGGTAGGAATTGAGAGAGCCGTAAGGGAGATGCTTCAGCTTTGCAAATAATTTGTTTAATTAATTTCATTACAGGAAATGATATTAGGCATAGGGATTGACCTTGTAAATATTCCCCGAATAGAGAGGATTCTAAAAAAGTGGGGAGACAAGTTTAAGAAAAAGGCTTTCTCAGAAAGTGAAATAAAGTACTCTGAGAATTATGAGAAAAGCTACGAGCATTTTGCCGCAAACTTCGCTGTGAAGGAGGCATTTGTTAAAGCTCTCGGCAAAGGGTTTAGGGGAAATATAAGAATCCTTGATCTAGAAGTTATAAGAGACGGATATGGAAAACCTCATATTACCCTTCATGGAGGCGCGAAAAGATCAACAGATCTGCTAGGGGTAAACTCAATTCACACCTCAATATCACATGATGCTGAATACTCTATAGCAATTGTAATTCTTGAAAGAATAAATAGGGCTTAGCTACAAAACAATCACAAAATCATTTTTCTTTTTTTAATGTACACACTGAACAGTAACCATATAGCTCTAATTTATGGTTTAATACTTCAAAATCGTTTAGCTTAGCAACCTCTCTTGAGTATTGTTCAATCCTCAGATTCGCAAACTCTACTATCCTTCCACAGCCAACACAGATAAGATGATCATGATGTTCGCCCTCAAATTTAACAGGTTCATAACGCGCTCTCCCGTCTCCGAAATTTCTTTCAAATGCAAGCCCACACTCTTTAAAAAGCTTTAGCGTTCTATAAACTGTCGCATAGCCTATCTTTGGATTTTGTTTTTTAAGTTTTTCGTAAAGCTCTTCTACTGTCACGTGGTGGCCTGGATAGTTAAAAAACTCGTCAAAGATAACATCCCTCTGCTTAGTAGACTTGAGGCGTTTCTTAGATATATACTCATCTAACGCTTTTTTTCTCTCTGCTTTAGGCGTTGCTTTTGAGAGTAACATCTTGATCGGCTTTAAAAAATGAAATTCAATATCAATATTACAATAATTGAATTTAAAATCAAGACAATACCATATAGTAATTATTACCAATAAGTAAATGAAAATTTTTCGGTGGTAAGAACTTAAATTTA
>JAKEHC010000028.1 GCA_022615255.1 Candidatus Dadabacteria bacterium
GGGAGCGTAACCCTGGGCAGGCAACTGATAAGGAATTTAGGTGGTAGGGTTACTTATAGGTTCGAGCACGTGGACGTGGACGATGTATCGGAAGAAGCCTCTCTTATAATCTCGGAGACGCCGAGGAATATAAGCAGTGTGACTGTTGGGTTAGTCTGGGACACAAGGAACAACCTAATAGATCCAACGCGCGGCAATATAACAAGAGTAGCCACTGAATATGCCGGTGGTCCACTTGGCGGCAATACCGATTTCATAAGATATAGCGCCTCAACGCGGTTTTTCTTTCCCTTTGTATTAAACACGGTGTTTTCGGTAGCAGGGCGATATGGCTTGATTGATTTTAGAAACCTTGGGAACGAGCTTCTAGTCACCGAGAGGTATTTCCTTGGCGGCCCCAACGATTTACGCGGCTATGAGTTTAGAAGGGTAGGCCCGCGTGTTCCCGAAGATGACGGGGGTTTTGTAATAATTGGTGGTGTTCAAGAGGTCTTATTTACGGCGGAGTATATATTTCCCATCATACCTCAGGTAGGTTTTAAGGGAGTCGTTTTCTTTGATATGGGAAATGCTTTTAACGATGGCGAGGACTTAACCATTGACCCTCGTGATCTTAGAAAGGACTATGGATTTGGAATCAGGTGGGTTTCTCCCCTGGGGCCACTCAGGTTTGAAGTCGGTTTCCCGATAGGAAGTAGGCTACCAGGTGAGGATCCCTATGAAATACAGTTTACTGTAGGAACAATATTTTAATTAATAAGGAGGAAAGAAATGAAGATAGTTTTAGCGGTTATTGGTTTTATAATCTGCGCTTCTGGGATCGTGCAGGCTCAGTCAGCGGGAAAGACAGGGATTGTTGATTTACAGCGTGTTATACGTGAGTCTCAGGCTGGTAAATCCGCGAAAGCCGCTTTTGAAAAGGAATTTCAGGATAAAAGAAGAATAATCGAGCAGAAAACTGAACAGTTATCACGCGAAAAACAGGATTTTATCAGCAAGGCTCCGGTAATGGAAGAGACCGTAAGAAAGCAGAAGGCTGAGGATATTGACAGAAGGGAGAAGGACCTTAATAGAACCAGAGATGACTTTCGTGACGAACTCCAGAAGCGTGATTTTGAGCTTACTCAAAAGATATTAACCGAGCTCGAAAGTGTTATACAGGCTATAGGAGATTCCGGAGGTTATATCCTGATCATTGAAAAAACAGAGGGCGGGGTTGTTTATGCCGGAAAGGGAATAGATGTTACTGATCAGGTAATACAGGCTTACGACAGTAAAAAAGGAAGCTCAAAAAAATAGTTGAGGAATTAAGCTGTCTTTATAATTTCAAAAAATCAGGTCAGACATTCCTGTCTGACAATGAGCCTTGTGAAATGTTTATGAGTAAAGATGAAATTAAAAGACTTCTTCCGCATCGAGAGCCTTTTCTTTTTGTTGACGGGGTTCTTGAGATGGAGCCTGGGGAGAGGATTGTTGCATTCAAGGTATTTCACCCGGAAGAGGAATTCTTCAAGGGTCACTTCCCTGGTAACCCCATTGTTCCTGGAGTGATAATTGTCGAGGCGCTCGCTCAGGCTGGTGGTATTCTTGCCTACGCTTCGGAGCGAGAAGGGCTTAAGGGAAAGGAGCCTGCATTGGTAGGGCTTGATAACGTGAAATTTAGAAAGTTTGTCCTTCCTGGCAGGGAGATTAAGCTTGAAGTTAAGGTTTTAAAAAGACGAGACCGTGTATGGAGGATGAAAGGCGAGGCTTTTGACGATGGGGTGAAGGTTGCTGAGGGAGAAATACTGGCTACTCTTCTATAGTGTGGTTCGTGCTACCTATTTACAAATTGCAGATACCCGCCCGACCCTGTCTTTCTGAGCGAAGTGAAGAATCTTTCCGGCTTCCATGTTCGTCCCCCGCCATGAATTGAAACAAATGTTTACGAATGAAAATAAGCAGGATGCATGATTCATATTACATTTTAACCCTTTATCTTGTACCCTGCATCATGCATGGGTTTAGCGAATGAATGAGGCAAGATTAAAAGAGCTCCTTTCTGGTGTAAAATCTGGCGCAGTTTCTTTAGACGAAGCCACTCGGATTCTAAAAACACTTCCATATGAAGATTTGGAGTTTTCAAAGGTTGACCATCATAGAGAGCTCAGGCTGGGTTTTCCTGAGGTCGTTTTCGGTGAGGGGAAAGACGCTCAAGAAATCGTTGAAATCGTTAGAAGTATGAGGGATAAAGAAGGCAAGGTGCTTGTTACAAGGCTTTCCCCTGATAAGGCGATCTTACTGAATCAGGGCTTTCCCGAAGGGAGATATAATGAGATTGCAAGAGCATACTATATCTTGGGGGAGCCTAAAAAGCTCATAGGCAATGTGCTCGTAGTTTCTGCCGGAACGTCTGATATGCCTGTTGCTGAGGAGGCTGCGGTTACTGGAGAGGTGATGGGCAGTTTCGTCGAAAGGGTTTACGATATTGGCATCGCAGGGATTCATAGGGTGTTTGATAACTCGGAGAAATTCCAGAAGGCGTCTGTAATAATAGTTGTTGCAGGCATGGAGGGGGCTTTACCCAGTGTCGTAGGCGGTCTTTTTTCAAAACCGATAATAGCTGTGCCTACGAGCGTTGGATACGGCGCTAATTTTAAAGGACTTTCCGCCCTCTTAGGCATGCTTAACTCTTGCGCCCCTGGGGTTGCCGTAGTCAACATAGACAACGGGTTTGGCGCAGGCTATATCGCTAATCTAATAAACAGGCAAAATATTTAATGCCGCGTGTCTTTGTCATTGCGAGGAGCATTATTTCGAGCGCAGTGCGCGAGAAATGGAAATAAAAAGTGGCGACGAAGCAATCCCCTTATTTGGGGTTTTATAGAGCTTCATTAATTTGACAGGTATTATAATGGTATGTACCATAAAACATTTTGTAAAAATCTGCCTGCCGCCCGTGCTTAGTTCGGTGCAGAATCTTAAAATAATGGATGAATCGACTCATAAAAGCTGGCGTAGCTCAGTGGTAGAGCAGCTGACTTGTAATCAGCAGGTCGGGGGTTCAAATCCCTTCGCCAGCTCCA
>JAKEHC010000166.1 GCA_022615255.1 Candidatus Dadabacteria bacterium
CGAGCTCAAAAAGGCGGAAGCAAGATTAAATGAGTATGAAGCCATGGCAAAAGAGCTCCCTAAATTTGAGATGGAATTCCGGAATTTAAATGAGGAATTTGAAGAAGCTATGAGTAAGCTATCTCAAAAGAAAGATATTCATAGTCTGATTGATAGTGTATCGGCGGCTATTTCAGCTTCTAGCTTAGAATCAGTTACCTTTGTCCCAAAGCCTCTGGTGAAAAAAGGGATATATACTGAGATTCCAATAGAGATGAGGGTCTATGGTACCTATTATGACATTGCAATGTTCTTTGACATAGTCTCTAAGCTTCCTGGAATTGTAAACATTCGAGACCTTAATCTCAGCCGAGACACTGAGAAGAGTTTTGACGATAAAATCGTTCTCAATGCCTCATTTACTGCTGTGGCTTTTAGACTTATTACCTCGAGTTCTAAATGAACAGACAAGGAATGAATAATGAGGAGTAAAAAATCGGGGTCTCAATCTTTGAAAAAAAATATGGAGAGAGTTAAGGGACTTACAATTTTCATATTAACGATCAGTTTATTGGTTTTTTGTGTTCAGGCGGAAGAGGTTAATAAAACTGATACCGACGGTGTTGAAACGAATGAAAAACAACCCTTCAACCCGACAATAAGCCGTGATCCGTTTAAGCCTTTTATTAGAGTATTCGGGGAAAAAGGACCCGAGTCGGAGGTTAGTAAATCACTCCCGCCGATTAAGAGATATCCTCTAACTCAATTCAGACTGGCTGGGATAATTTGGGTAGGAGAACTGCCGAGGGCGATGGTCGTTGACCCTGAAAAAAACACTTATGTTCTTGGAATAGGAGAGGAGATAGGGAGTAAACAAGGCAAGATTGTTGAGATTAAAGACAATGGTATAATGGTTGAAGAAACAATATACCACGGAGATGTGATAGGACAAAAAAAGATCGAGACAGTCATGTCTTTTTTAGCGTTCACAGAGGAGTGAAGATTAATTTAAGGAGAAAAGTTTGATGAATCCCATCCTGAAAGCCTTTTTCGCCGGGTTCGTTCTTACTGTCTTAGCCTCCTTTTTGAATTCCGAATCAAGCGGGTTGGTTATCCAGGAAAAAAATGAGAAGAAAACTAGTGACGTCTTCCCTGTATTTAACCCTATAGAAGTGGGAGAAGGCTATTTATTTAGCGAAACAACTAAAGGATTTTTATCGCGGTCTTCTGCTTCGACCTTTACTCAGGTAAAGCAAATCGCTCAGGGCTCGAACACAGTTGAAAGCATAGGTTTTGAGGTTCAGGGTTTAGAAGGAGTAGTAACGATAAGAACGTCTAAACCGGTGAAGTATGGGGAACTGCTAAAGAAGGGGAGAAGGCTAGATCTAAAGCTAGAAGACGTTAGTCTTCCTGATGATCTTCAGGTTTCAAGGGACGTAAATGAGTTTGATAGCCCGGTTAGCTTTATATCAACTTTTAGAGACCCTGATAGAGAAAGCGATGTCTTAGTTGTCGTTGAGCTTAAAGAAGATACAACTTCAGAACTTAATCAGCAACGAAATATACTAAATGTAAGATTCAAAAAACAGAGCAGCGAAGAAAAGTTAGGCTCAGGAGGTAAAACAAACTTAGTAGAATCCGGGCCTCAAGCATCTCCTAGGAATGAGAATGAGCCTACCGATTTAGATAATGAAGATAGCTCAATAATGCCTCAGGAACATGCTATACAGGAGGTGGAAAAGGAGGCAGCATCTAAGCCTTCCGCTGTTCCTTTGACTCAAAAAGCGATTTCCGCCGCTGGTATTAACATTGTTGAAGGCGTTGATTTTAAGGTTAAGAAAGGAGTTGGGATCTTAACTATAAAAACCTCTCAACCTGTGAGGTATGAGAAGTTTCCCGAGGGAAAAAATAAACTTAATCTAAAGCTTGTAAATGTCTTTCTTCCTGACGAGCTTCAAGACTCAAGAACGATAAAGGATCTTAAAAGCCCTGTAAGCATCGTTTCCACGTTTAGGGATGCAGAACGGCAAGGTGACGTCATTGTAGTCCTTGAGCTAACGGAAGACTCTGCTGCTGAATTGAGCCAGGAAGAAAATTTACTCACTGTGAAACTCAGTAAACAACTTGAAGAGGAAAGGGCAACAGAATCTGAAAAAACAGATATAGCGGAATCTCAACCCACCCCTGAGCCCTCTCCTCCTGGACAGGATGCTGTAGCTGGTGCTAAGCAAGAGAACCCTCCAATTACATTCGAAAAGATGGTAACCGCGCCGGGAACCCAAACATCGGGATCTAAGTCGCTAGCTCAGCCTTCTCAAGTTAAGGAATCTCGCGCAAGTGGATTGAACTCCCTTGAAAACATATATTTTAAGGCTCAAAAGGGGGTTGGCACTGTAACTATAAAAACATCAATCCCAGTTGGGTACGAAGAAATCGTGAAAGAAGAAAAACAAATTACGCTAAAGCTAGAGGATGTATCTCTCTCTAACGATTTTGAGATTGCCAGAGATGTCAAGGATATTGATAGCCCCGTCAATCTCTTTACCTCATTTAGAGAGACTGGTAAAAGGAATAATGTTATAGTCGTAGTGGAGCTCAAAGAAAATGTGCCATTTCAGCTCAACCAAGATGACAACTTTATAAATTTGAAGTTTGGAAAATCATATGATGAGAAACTTGCCGAAGAAACAGAAGCAGTTTCAGAAGATTCACTCTATGCCTTTGATTCGCGAGTTGCTGCTGTACCGGCTGAGAAAAAAACCTATCGCGGCCAGATTGTATCCTTCGATTTCAAGGATGCCGACGTTAGAGACGTTGTTAAAATACTTACTGATGTAAGCGGCTTTAATTTTGTCGTTTCAAAGGATGTAGAAGGAAAAGTAACACTAAAGCTCAACAGAGTTCCCTGGGATAAGGCGCTTGATGTAGTGCTTGAGAGCGCAGGTCTCGGCGCAATTGTTGAAGGAAAGGTCATCAAGGTTACTTCTCTCATGCCTATGAAAACAATAGAGAGAATTATGGAGCCGCCTTCCGACTTAAAGGAGCAGCCTGAGACCTTTAGCTCTAAACAGGTCTTTGTAAATTATGCTAGCGCGGACAAGCTTATCCCGCTTGTAAAACCTCTCCTCAGCCCAAGAGGTGATATTAGGCTTGTAGGTTCCACTAATAGCTTATTAATTACTGATACGGCTAGTATGATAAAGCAAATTGAAGAGCATGTGAAAAAACTTGATATAAAAATCCCTCAGGTGATAATAGAGGCACGCATCGTTCGGGCAAAGCATGATTTTACACCTCAGCTAGGTGTGGATTGGAGTCCAAACGACCTTGTGTCCGGTACTTTGGCGGATACTGGGGATCCATACTTTGCTTCAAGCACATTTACAGGTGATTCTATCCCAGGAAATTCCTCATCTTTAAAAGCTCAAGGAAATAACTCCTTAGTAAACCTTCCTGTCTCCTCAGGCAAGGAGACAGATGGAGCCTTTAGAGTAATGTTAGGAACACTTACAGGGGCTATTGATCTTGATACGAAACTCTCGGAGTTTGAAAAAAGAGGAGATGTAACGGTTCTCTCCTCTCCCAAGGTTTCAACACTCGATAACCAGCCTGCGCGAATAGACCAAGTTGTTTCTATACCATCTTTGGATGGTTCTCCTGAGGCTACTGAGACTAGATTAGTGGATACGAATTTCACTTTCGAAATCACTCCCAACGTGACTGATGATAAAAAAGTGCTTATGGACATAAAGGTCACAGATAATTATCCCGCTGCATCCCTTACGGAAAAGGTTGGACAGCCGGCTATAAAAAGAAATAAGATGGAAACTCAGATTCTTGCGATGGGTGGTGAGACAATAGTAGTTCGGTGCCTATTTGCAAGCAATCAGGCGGCTGATAAGGAAAGCGAACTTATTGTCTTTCTAACACCATGGATAATTAAATAAAGAAGTAATATTAGATGATTAAAGTTAATTGTTAAATGAAGGCATAACTATAAGAGATGGTTAAGCACTTGTAATCTAACTTAGTTATATTCCTAATTACATAAGTATCTCAATTGAGTTTTGTGCCCCGAGTAGCGGCATCAAATATAACTTGTAGAATTACTACACTAACTTGACTTAGCGTTTAATCTTTTGTTTAATAATTTAAGGGTGTTTCTGTTCTCAGTCTATAATAGAGACTGCATATCGTATTGATTTTTTTGAGAAATAAATAACTCAAATGAGAGGTTAAGTGTCATGGCAAAGGAATATGGTTATTTGGTTAATGGCAAGTGGATGAAGGATGCGAAAAAAAGGGAGATAAAAAGCCCTTATAATGATGAAGTCATAGGTGTGATAAACATACCGTCTTTAAATGAGGCAAAAGGGGCGATTGACGGGGCTGAAAAAGCCTTTGAGAAATTCAGATACTCTCCCAGCTACGAAAGGAGCGATATACTCATGAGAATCGTCGCTGGGATTGAAAAACAAAAAGAGGAGTTTGCAAAAATACTTGCGGAGGAGGGTGGAAAGCCGATAAAGACAGCCCGGGTGGAAGTAAGCCGTGCGATGACAACCTTCAAGGTTGCAGCGGAGGAGGCAAACAGGTTTGCAAGGGGAGAGCTTATTCCGATTGACATCGTTCCAGGAAACGAGGAGAGGTTTGGGATAGTGAGAAGATTCCCGCTCGGGATTGTCATGGGAATCTCCCCATTTAATTTTCCGCTTAACCTGGTTGCACATAAGGTTGCTCCGGCAATTGCCTCAGGCAATGTAATGATTCTAAAACCTGCCTCACAGACGCCTCTTTCCGCTCTTAAACTTGGAGAGGTTGTGATTGAGGCGGGGTTGCTTCCTGGTGGGTTTAATATTCTTCCCCTTCCTGGGTCTCAGATAGAGCCGGTGATGGAGGATGAGCGTATAAAAAAGGTTTCATTTACTGGGAGCGACGAGATCGGGTGGGAGCTTATGAAAAAATTTCCAAAGAAGAAGGTTACACTTGAGCTTGGAGGGAATGCTGCGAGCATCGTAGATGAAGATCCCCCCGATTTGGAATTTGCAGTTAATAGAAACTGCTGGGGGGCGTTTTATCAGGCGGGTCAGAGCTGTATCTCGGTGCAAAGGATGTACATACACCACAAGATATTCGATAAATTTATGGATATGTTCATTGCAAGGACTAAGGCTCTAAGGCTTGGGGACCCGATGCTTGAGGACACTGATGTCGGACCCGTTATTGATTTATCTTCGGCGGATAGGATAATGAACTGGATTGATGAGGCTGTAGACAAGGGGGGTAAGCTTCTTACAGGAGGTCACAGAGACGGTTGTTTGATTGAGCCTACTGTTCTAACCAATGTCCCGCCGACATGCAATGTAAGCTGTGACGAGGTGTTTGGTCCAGTGGTCCATATTGAAAGATATAAGGACTTTAACGAAGTTCTCGAGTGGGTGAATAATACTAGGTATGGCCTTCAAGCAGGCATATTTACAAAGGACATTAAGAAGGCATTTGAGGCTTATAAGGTTCTTGAGGTTGGGGGTGTCATTGTAAATGATTATCCGAGCTTTAGAGTAGAGAATATGCCCTATGGAGGGGTTAAGGATTCAGGCGTAGGGAGAGAGGGGGTCACATACGCAATAGAAGAAATGACTGAGTTAAAGCTTATGGTTGTGGATTTGAAGGATTATAAATCGTGATTAAAGAAAACCGTGGGATATGGTTCGTTCGACGTTCTATCCGGGTCTCGAATCGTGCAGGGGGAAAGGATGAGCATAATTGAGCTGACAGATGAGCAACAAATGATTAGGGATCTGGCAAGGGATTTCGCGGTGAACGAGATTAAACCCATTGCTTCAGAACTCGATAAAGAGGGAAAGTTCCCTAAAGATCTCGTAAAGAAGATGGCTGACCTTGGGTTCATGGGAATATTTATTTCCGAGGGGTATGGAGGAAGCGGGATGGATACATTAAGTTATGTGCTCGCATTAGAGGAAATTTGCAAGGCATGTGCATCAACAGGTGTGATTATGTCAGTAAACAATTCTCTTGTCTGTGAGCCCATTTACAAGTTTGGAACTGAAGAACAAAAGAAAAGATACCTTCCGCCTCTTGCTAAGGGAGAAAAGCTGGGATGCTTTTCTCTTAGTGAGCCTGCGGCGGGATCTGACGCGGGTAGCATTAAGGCAACTGCTGTAAGGGATGGAAACCACTATATTATTCACGGCACTAAGAATTGGGTAACCAATGGTCCTGAAGCAGACGTCATAATACTTTTTGCATCGACTGATATATCTAAAATGCATCAAGGGGTTACAGTTTTTATAGTTGATAAAGAGGCCCAGGGGATTGTCGTTGGAAAAGTTGAGCATAAACTGGGTATAAGGGCGTCGAGCACATCTCAAATTATTTTTGACGGTTGTAGGGTTCCTATACAGAATAGATTAGGGGATGAAGGAGAGGGTTTTAAAATAGCCATGAATACTCTAGATGGGGGAAGGATAGGTATAGGGGCTCAGGCTGTTGGCATTGCACAGGTCGCTTTAGAGGAAGCTGTAACATATTCGAAGGAAAGGGAGGCGTTTAGTCAGCCGATCTCTAACTTTCAAGGCATTCAGTTCATGCTGGCTGATATGGCGACACGGATTGAAGCGGCAAGGCTTCTTGTATGGCAAGCGGCAAGAATGAAAGATAGAAAAATGAAGTTTACTAAGCAGGCCGCGATGGCAAAGCTTTTTGCATCTGAGACAGCGATGTGGGTTACCACAAAGGCGATTCAGATTCATGGTGGATATGGATACACGACTGATTACCCCATTGAAAGACACTTTAGGGATGCTAAAATCACAGAGATTTATGAAGGAACATCGGAGATTCAAAGAATTGTAATCGCAAATCAGGTATTAAAAGGATTCTAAAGAGTTTTAATTAACCAATTCTGATAGACTATAGGAGTTAAAGAGGCATTTGTGAGTGTTTCTGACGCCTAAATGAGAGTCAATGATATACGAAAGAAGGGAACTTGACAGATTAAAAGAGAAAAGAGAAACCTGGGAGAAGGAAAATAAAAACCTCTCAAGGAGAGAGGTAAGGTTTACTACAGTCTCGGGTATGGAGGTACCATCTCTAGCCACTCCTGACATCCTGGATAGCTTCGACTATCTTAGCGATCTAGGTTTTCCTGGTTTTTATCCATTTACCCGTGGAATTTATAATACTATGTATCAGGGAAGGCTTTGGACAATGCGCCAATTTGCGGGGTTTGGCTCTCCGGAGGATACGAATCAAAGGTTTAAATTTTTACTAGAGCAAGGACAAACAGGCTTAAGCACTGCGTTTGATATGCCTACCCTTATGGGTTATGACTGTGACCATCCGAGGGCAATGGGTGAGGTTGGAAAAGAGGGTGTATCTGTTTCTTCACTGGCCGATATGGAAGCCCTATTTGAAGGTATAAGACTCGATGAGGTAACAACCTCTATGACAATAAACTGCACAGCGAGCATAATACTCGCTATGTATCTTGTAGTGGCGGAAAAGCAAGGGGTAAGCTGGGATAAACTGGATGGAACGATCCAGAACGATATGCTAAAGGAGTTTATTGCACAAAGGGAGTGGATCTGCCCTCCAAGGCCTTCTGTAAAAATCGTCGTTGATATGATTGAGTTTTGCACGAGACAGGTTCCTAAATGGCACCCGGTGTCGATCTCCGGCTATCACATTCGCGAGGCGGGCTCTACAGCTGTGCAGGAGCTTGCCTTTACCATTGCCGACGGCGTCGGATACGTTCAAGAATGTATTGAGCGGGGACTCAGGGTTGATGATTTTGCCCCTCAGCTCTCTTTCTTCTTCAACGTGCATAATGATTTTCTCGAGGAGGTTGCGAAGTTCCGGTCTGCCAGGAGGATGTGGGCACGGATTATGCGCGAGAGGTTTGGAGCAAAGGATCCGAAATCATGTATGCTCAGAACACATGCACAGACGGCTGGGTGTAGCCTGACTGCGCAGCAGCCACTGAATAATATCGTAAGGGTTGCGATTCAGGCATTGGCTGCAGTTCTCGGCGGAGCCCAGTCTCTTCACACAAATTCTATGGATGAGACACTTGCGCTTCCTTCAGAAGAAGCTGTAACAGTGGCTCTTAGAACGCAGCAAATTATTGCGGAAGAGAGCGGAGTCGTAAATTCAATTGACCCGCTGGGTGGAAGCTATGTTATCGAAGCCCTTACAAATCAAATAGAAAAAGAAGCATTTGATTACATAAAGAGGATTGACGACCTTGGTGGAATCGTCAAAGCGATTGACGTCGGTTTTCCACAAAAGGAGATTGCTGATGCGGCTTATAGATATCAGCGTGAGCAAGATTTAGGAGAGAAGGTAATCGTGGGTGTCAACAAATACACTTATAAGGAAGAAAGGCCGCTTTCTCTTCTCCGAATTGACGATGTGGTAGATGGAAGCCAAAAGGAAAGGCTCATTAAGATAAAGAGTAAAAGGGATAATGAGTCTGTAAAAAAGCACCTTCGGACAGTTGCCGATGCCGCACGGGAAGGGAAAAATCTTATGCCATTTATAATTGATGCCGTAAGGGAATATGCAACTGTAGGAGAGATCAGCGATGTTTTTAGAGAGGTCTATGGAGTTTACAGAGACCCTGGTTATTTCTAAGTACAGGATGCAAGATGTAGGATACATGATGCACGATAAAGGATACAAGGTGCAAGATAGATTATTTATTCTATTACCTTCTTGTTAATTTGCGGCTAAATATTATTCTTAGGAATTTCCCATGGGAGAAAATAGAAGGGTAAGGATACTGATCGGTAAAGCCGGGCTGGACGGACATGACAGAGGCGCAAAGATTGTAGCTAGAGCCCTCAGAGATGCGGGGTTTGAGGTCATCTACACAGGGCTTCATCACACACCCGAGATGATAGTTGAGACTGCTATTCAGGAGGATGTTGATGCAGTTGGGTTAAGTATTCTCTCCGGAGCGCATAACTACCTTTTTCCTGAGGTTGCTCGTTTACTGAAGGAGAAGGGGGCTGGTGATATAGTTATATTTGGAGGTGGGATTATTCCAAAGGAGGACGTTCGTGGACTGATAGAAAAGGGTGTTAAAGCGATATTTGAGCCGGGAACAGCTACGGGAGAAATAATTGATTGGGTTAAAGAAAACGTGATTCTAAGAAACCTCTAGTGGGACAACAAATTCCAAATTGCCAGCCAAATCAAAAGCAATGGGGTAGGGGCGACCGGCCGGTCGCCCCTGCTACTCGTTAACATGAAGTGTATTCTTTGTGAACAAAGAAAAGCTAAAAGGTATTGTCCTGCAAAAAGAACGTACATCTGTGCAATATGCTGCGGTGAAAAACGCGGTGTTGAGATAAATTGCCCTCCGGATTGCACTTATTATATCGAGGGGCAAAAATATCAGCAGGATAAAATCACAAAACAAAGAATAACGAAAGAGGGGGTTGAGACTTACATCAGGCGTGCCGAGCTCTATAGTAAAAATCCAGAGATTTTCGCTAAGATAGAGGTTTCATTGGTCGGTTTGTTTAGAGGAGACAGTAAGCTTAGAAACCAAGAGGTTTCAGAAGCTCTCGAGCTTTCACTTAAAACCCTAGACACAGAAAAGAAGGGAATAATATTTGAATACAGATCTGAAAACAGGGTTGTTAATGAGATAGCGGCACGCGTTCTGACTGTCATAAGAGAATATAAGGATACGGCTGAACTTCGTCGAGGAAGAATAACATTGGATTATGCAAAAGACGTGATTCAAGAGTTTTTAAAAGAGATTAGATTCTATATGGAGACGGATACCAATCCTCAAAGCTATTTAATTCATATCTCGCGGTATCACCCCGAGACGGCAGTTAGACCAAAAGACGAGAGTGCATTGATTATCCCGTCTTGAGTAATAAAATGTAAGAATCCAGGTTTATTACGTAGTACAGTGGCAGTACAAGATACACGTAGGGACAGAACAATGTTCTGTCCCTACTCTCTGCCTTGTCATTCTGAACGAAGTGAAGAATCTAGAACTAGATGCATTGCGGAGTTTACTAGGATTTATTACCTCCAGCTGCGACAATGCCAGTTATAGCAGCAATTAGAACGATTATTCCTGCAACAGTGAGATATAACCTCCAATCTAAAACAAGGGCGCGAGAAAAGGCATAGCCTATTAGCGAAAGAAGCACCAGGCAGATAACAGCGCTTCCAATTGAATTTGTCTTAGACATCTTTAATCCTCCAATACTATTTCAATATGGCGGTAAAGGGATTTATATTACAATAAAAACTTATCTGAATATTAAGTGATATACAAATTTTCTTAGATATCTTCTAGATGTATTATACTAAACTCAGTTTAAACTTTATTCATAGTTGTAGGAAGGAGCTCACAACCAAACCGATCGCCCGACCAGAAATAGTATTAGGAAAACTTAGAAATTAACATTTCCAGGCTTGAACCGTTATATCAAATATGTAACCATTATGTACATTATGCGCTATGAAAACGAGTTTAAAATAAGCGTTATAGGAGCCGGAAGCTGGGGAACAACTATTGCAAAACACCTTGCAGAAAAGGGGTTTGACATCACCTTATGGGTAAAAGAGGAAACGGTTAAGGAATCTATTTCAAAGGCAAAAGAAAATCATCTTTACCTTCCGAAGATAAAACTTCCTGATAACGTGCATCCCACGAATCTGTTACGGAATGCTTTAAAAGACAGAGACCTACTCATATTCTCGATTCCGTCTCAATATCTAAGGGATGTTTTAAAAAATGGGTCGAGATTCATTAGAGATGATTCTTTAATTATTAACACTGCAAAGGGAATAGAATTAACTACACTAAAGCTAATGCATGAGGTTTTTCAAGAAGTACTTTCTCAGGATATCCGTGAACGGTATGCCTCTCTTTCAGGTCCCAGCTTTGCTCTAGAAGTGGCAAGGCACAAACCTACTGCGGTGTCTATTGCATCAAAGAACCTAAATATCGGGAAGATAGGACAAAGGGTGTTCTCCAACGAATACTTTAGGGCATATGTGACGGAGGATGTTGTAGGGGTGGAAATGGGGGGCTCGCTTAAAAACGTGATTGCGATAGCAGCGGGAATTGCAGACGGCATCGGGCTTGGACACAATTCAAAATCTGCCCTTATCACAAGAGGGCTTGCTGAGATGACAAGGCTAGGGGTAAAAATGAATGCAAACCCAATGACATTTCTAGGGCTTTCCGGAGTTGGAGATCTCGTTCTCACGTGCACGGGGGAGCTTAGTAGAAATAGAGAGGTTGGGGTAAGAATTGGAAAGGGTGAAAAACTGGAAGATATTCTTTCAAATATGAAAATGGTCGCCGAGGGTGTAAAAACCTCTCTTGCCGCAAAGGAGCTTGCACGCAGTTTCAACGTGGATATGCCTGTAGCCGAGCAGGTTTCACTTGTCCTTTACGAAGGGAAATCTCCGGAGACCGCTATATTTGAGCTTATGACAAGACAACTAAAACACGAAGCAGGGTAAATTAGGATGCACGATACACGATGTAAGATATATCATGAATCATGTATCTTGGATCGTGTATCATTTTATTCCGTACCTAAATAGTTACTTTATATGAAGCTCCCCGACTCAAACGACATATTGAAGTTTATGAAAAATCCGTCTTATCGCCCTATGAGGGTTAGGGAACTTTCAAAGCGCCTTGAGGTGCCAAAAGAGGACAGAAAGGCTTTCAGGAAGGCTCTTAAAAAACTTATTCTAGCGGGAACGATTGTAAAGATTAGAGGGGGTAGATACAGGACCCCCCAAGGGAATGCAAAAAAAGAAGCTTTCGAACTACCCACATCTCGGGCTGGAATATCGAGGTCAGGAAAGATACTAGGAAGGTTTGTAAGAACTGGTAAAACTGGTGTTATCCTGCCAAGGAACCCAAAAATACCGCCTATCAGAGTTCAGCATAATGAGGTTAAGGGAGTAAGAAGCAGCAGCCTTGTTATCGCCGAGCTCTCGAGTCTCCCAGAGCGAGGTGCTCCGCTAGGAGTTATAGTAGATGTTCTTGGAAAAGCTGGCAATCTGGGTGCAGAAAGGGATGGGCTTTTTTTTGAGCATAATCTACCCAAAGAGTTCTCCCAGGAGGTAATGAGGGAGTCAAACGAGATTTCTTCTGAGGTTCTACCAGGGGAATTAAAGGGAAGGGTTGATTTACAGGAAATATTGACTTTAACAATTGACAACGACAGGGCAAAGGATTTCGATGACGCCGTAGCCGTTTCACTCACCTCTTCTGGGTACAAGCTTTGGGTTTCAATTGCTGATGTGTCTTACTACGTTAAGCTAGGCAGCGCTATTGATAACGAAGCGCTTCAAAGAGGCACAAGTGTTTATCTCCCTGAAACCGTCATCCCTATGCTTCCTGAGAGGTTATCTGATTGGACGTGCAGTCTTGTTGAGAATGAAAAGAGGCTTACGAAAACAGTTGAGATGGATTTCAACAGGGAAGGGATGATGCTCGGTTTTAAGATTTATAATAGTGTTATAAGAAGTCGTTTTCGCCTTACTTACACGGAGGTTTCTCATATACTTGAAATAGGGGCAAAGGGAAGTAAAAGAGACCATGCATTGATAGAGAGCTTAAAAATTATGAGTGAGTTGTATGGGAAGCTTAAGCAAAGAAGGCTTGATAGAGGAGGGCTTGATTTTGATATACCCGAGCCTGAGCTTATAAGGGACGAGCTTGGAAGAACTATAGATGTTGTTAAATCAGAGAGAAACGTGGCGCATGGGCTAATAGAGGAGTTTATGATAAGCGCAAATAATGCTGTCGCCGAATATATTTTTTATTCGAAGGCACCTTCCATGTACCGTATACATGAGCCTCCTGATTTTGCTTCTATAAAGGAACTATCACAAGAATTAAAAAACCTGGGTTATAATCTCAATATTTATGGAAAGCTCAAGGCAGGAGATATTCAACGGGTTATATTCGAATCAAAGGACGATTCTCAAAAAATCGCTATAAATACGCTAATTCTCCGCTCCCTAAAAAGAGCTGTCTATTCTACTCAAGTCGAAGGCCACTTTGGGCTTGCACTCGATCACTACACCCACTTTACATCACCGATAAGACGATACCCAGACTTAATTGTTCACAGGGTTGTTAACTCGCTTATCAATGAGAGGAGACCGCCATATGATGAGGAATCCCTTGAGTGGATGGCTACCCATTCTTCGACGAGAGAAAGATTTGCAGACGAGGTTGAAAGGGAAGCGATAAAGATTGAAAGGGTTTATACGATGAAGCACCATCTTGGGAGAGAGTTTGACGGATTTGTAATAAGTGTTTTACCATTCGGCATTTTTGTGGAGCTTAGGGAGATTTTTGTCGAGGGGTTTCTTCCGATAGAGAGGATTAGAAGCCGAGGCAGGCGGTTTAAGCTCGGGCAGGATGTGAAGGTAAAGGTTATCGGAGCCGACCTCGAGAGGAGAAGGGTTACACTAGGATTAGCAGGGATTTGATTAATCAAATCCCTACATGGCTCTTCGCAGCTGGAAGCCCTTCCTGTTTTATTGCACGAATAAATTCGTGCCGGCAATCTTTTGTGGGCGCCTTTGGTAAAATTAGGCTATTCTATTGTAGAGACATGCCATGGCATGTCTCTACCGTTTCCTAGGGTAGCGACATAGCCTCAACACGGGGTACCAATAAGCGGGGCATCCACGTCCCGCATGTAGGAGCGTCTTCCAGACCCGAACCCAATGCTCAACAATCTGTAGGAGCAGCATCTTGCTGCGATAGTCGCGCCATGGATGGCGCTCCTACTTTATTGCGCGAATAAATTCGTGCTTGCAATAACACCCACCAGCAAGACTGGTGGGCTACCCAATTTTGTATCCTGTTCGAGGCTAGAAGACGTTCCTACAATCGACAAAATCCGAGATCTAAAATCCGCAATTAGCACATCGGAGGGGGTGGGATTCGAACCCACGAGGGTCTTAAGAACCCTACCGATTTTCGAGACCGGCGCCTTCGGCCACTCGGCCACCCCTCCTGCAGAATAAACCTGTTTCCATTATTGATTCTAACCTTTATTTTTAGAAAGATAAACTAGGTTGTTATATATATTAGTATCCGTTAGTGGGTAAAGAGAAAGTAGTGACGACCCAGCGGGTCGTCTCTACAATATAAATAGCCACCAGCAACAATAGTTGCCTAACTAACATTTATACAGTTACAGCTTATATTTGTAGGATGAGCAAAGAGTAGAGAAGCATTGCAATGCGTCTCTACAGTATAGATTTTGGAAAAACAGAGAGGTGTGTTAACTTTTCATTCGTGGGTAAGAAATTTTTTACTGACAAAGCTAGAGAAGAAATAGAAGGGGCTATAAAGGAGGCTCACGGGAACGAGGTCTTCTTCGTAGGCTCTCTCGATGAACATGGGATTATAGACGGCGTAAGGGTAGCGGCTCGAGGAAACGATTACTCTACCCCTGCCATAGTTGATTCAGCGATGTCAGGGGAGGTGGTAATCCATAATCATCCTTCAGGGAATTTAACTCCTTCAGACGAAGATATACACATGGCTGGACTTTTCGGAAATTTAGGCGTTGGGTTCTACATAATAAAAAACGATGTGTCAGAAGTATATGTAGTAGTCGAACCATTCGCTGAAAAGGAGCTAGAAAAGCTCGATATCGAAAAACTAAAAGCATTTCTTCTTCCTGACGGAGAGGTTTCAAAAGTTATGGGCTCCCGGCATGAGCTTCGACCTGAGCAGTTAGAGATGGTTGAGGCTGTAGGCTCTGCATTTAACGATGAAACTATCTCTCTTATTGAAGCTGGCACAGGAACCGGGAAGACACTTGCATACCTGATTCCTTCAATACATTGGGCGCTCTTAAATAGCGAGAGGGTAGTGATCTCTACCAACACGATTAATCTTCAGGAGCAGCTTATTGAAAAAGATATTCCACTCATACACAAGAGCTTGGGTGAAGATTTTAAGTATTCACTTGTAAAGGGCATGGGGAATTATCTTTGTCTTCTCAGAGCGGAAACCGTTACTGATGGACTTTTAGAGCTTGCCGATGATGATGAGATAGACACCTTAAGGAGTATTGTCGAGTGGTCGAAGGTAACTAAAGACGGCTCTCTCTCAGATTTGAGTTTTACTCCCACGGAAGCTATCTGGGACAAGGTTTCAGCAGAGAGTGAGAGTTGTCTTCGAGTACGGTGTCCCCATTATTCAAAGTGCTTTTTCTATAAGGCGAGAAGAGAGGTTTCCTCATCACAGATACTCGTCGTAAACCATCACTTGCTTTTTTCCGACCTGGCTATCAAAGGGGCGAGCGAGGAAAGCGAGGTTGGAATTCTACCTGCGTATAGGAGGGTAATCTTTGATGAGGGTCACCATATAGTGGATACCGCAACATCCCATTTTGGAATGAGGGCGACAAAGTACGGGATTATTAGGACTCTAAGGCGTCTTAAGAGGAGGGGAGGCGGAGGCGAGGTAAAGGGGCTTATTTTCTATATAGCCTCACTCGCAACAAAGCTCAAGAAGTATTTTAGAAAAGGTATCTTAAACGCGTTGCTAAGAAGGGTTGAGGAAACCCTCTCGCCACTGGTTGATACGGTTGAAAACTATGTTAGAGACTCTTTTGACGAGCTTTATTATTTTGCGCTTCCAATTACGGAGAAGAAGGAAGGAATTTCTGAAGAAATCAGCATTAGAATCACAGATGAGGTAAGAAAGCAAGAAGGTTGGGAGAGAATAGATAAGAAGCTTTCTATTCTTAGAATTAAATTAAAAGAGCTCGAAGAAGAGATAAAAGCGTTCATAGAAGCTCTGATAGACCATGAAGACGAACCCGATGTCGCAAGGGTTCTGATCGAGTTTAAGGGTATTACAAATAAACTCGATTTTTATTCGGATGTGATTCTTTCCTTTCTTGATTCAGGTGAGGATGGATACGTTAGATGGGTTGAAGGCAATGTTGGAAGAGGAGGGGTTTTCTCCGGGATAGGGCTATCACCTCTTGATATTTCGTATCAGTTGAAAGAAAAGCTGTATTCAAGATGCCGAACAGTTGTGATGACCTCTGCGACGTTAGCGGTAAAAAAGAGTTTTCATTTCATAGAGTCAGGGCTTGGCCTTGAAGAGAACGAAAGGGTGAGTGAGGTAATTCTTCCCTCACCTTTTAACTATAAAGAGCAGGCGTTTCTTGCAATTCCTACAGATATTCCGGAGCCGATGGAAAAAGAGTATTCGGAAAAGCTATCCCCTATCATTCTCGAAGCTGTAAGGGCGTCACGTGGAAACGCACTCATCCTTTTTACCTCTTACTCCCTTCTGGAGTCGGTTTATAGAAAAATTCAAAATCAACTTGCTGATATTGGAATTATCTCCCTAAAACAGGGCAGTATTCCAAGGGCTAGACTTCTACAAAGATTCAAAGTCGAGGATAACTCAGCCCTTTTTGCAACCGATAGCTTCTGGGAAGGAGTGGATGTCCCAGGGGAAGCTCTTAGACTCGTTGTAATCACTAGGCTCCCGTTCAGGGTTCCGACAGACCCTATAATAGAAGCGAGGGTTGAGAATATGGAAAAGCAGGGCATAAATTCCTTTCTTGAATATAGTGTCCCGGTAGCGGTTCTTAAATTCAAGCAGGGTTTTGGAAGGCTAATAAGGACGAAGACTGATAGAGGGGCAGTTTTTGTTTTAGATAAAAGGATCATAAGCAAAAGTTATGGAAAATATTTTTTGGAGTCGCTTCCAAGGTGCAATATGATAATAAGTAGAACAGATGAGGCAATTAAAGAGCTTGAATCATTTTTTGGGCGTTGATCATGGCTCGTGATTAGGTACTGAGCCACAAGCCTAGATTCACGAATCACGATTCACAAAATACGAAATATAAATTGACAGTTTTAAACCCCTAAGATATTTTTAATCAACCCTTCTTAAAAACCGAGGCAAAAAAATCCGTGTTATTCCATAAATCACTCTTAAAATACCTTATAGTTGTCGGAGCCACTCTGTCCAAAGGAGGGGCGAGTGCTATCTCAGCGGTCTGGACATTTCCTGCGGTAATTTCTTCAGCAATGCTCATAGCATGGGCGGCAGAAGCGGCTCAGTTCCTTATTTCTCAAGG
Organism: Candidatus Dadabacteria bacterium; assembly: GCA_022615255.1. Classification (GTDB taxonomy): domain Bacteria; phylum Desulfobacterota_D; class UBA1144; order Nemesobacterales; family CSP1-2; genus CSP1-2. The sequence goes on from JAKEHC010000166.1 coordinate 17,136, forward strand.
ACTTGCGCTTGCGATACTTGCCTGGATTCAAACGCTTCCTGAATTCGCAGTTGAGAGTGTTATCGCATGGTCTGCCGGAAAGGATCCGAGTAGGATCCATCTTGTCACTGCTAACTTTACAGGCGCAATACGTCTTCTTCCGGGTCTTGGATGGCCCCTTATTTTCCTTACCGCCTTTATTTTTAATAAAATTAAGACTGGAGAAAATTTAAAAGGAATAACCCTTGAAAAGGAACATTGTCTAGAGGTTATGGCTCTTCTTCCTCCCCTCATTTACTTTATGGTGATATTTCTTAAAGCCACTTTCAACATACTGGACAGCTTGGTGCTTATTTTCCTCTACTCCTCTTATCTCTACGCTCTGAATAAAATTCCTCCTCAGGCAGCCGAAGATATAGATGAGCTTGAGCCTATTCCCAGGAGCATCCTTCGTCGCAAACCGCTTTCCAGAAATTTATTAATATTAGGATTATTTCTCGCAGGCGGATTAATCCTGGTCTTTGTAGCGCACCCTTTTCTTGAGAGTATGCTCGCCCTCGCTATTACTTTTGGAATATCTGAATTTGTATTTGTCCAGTGGGTTGCCCCTTTTCTATCGGAGTTTCCAGAGAAGATCAGCGCTTTTTATTGGGCGAGACAAGTGAAGAAAGCCCCTATAGCCCTGATGAATATGGTTTCATCCAACATCAACGAATGGACTATGCTCGCCGCTATAATCCCGATTGTGTTCAGCCTAAGCGCTGGGGGTGTCTCAACGATACATTTCGACGAATTCCAGCTTACAGAAATACTTCTTACAATAGTACAGTCAGGTCTTGCCTTCCTTCTTCTCGTTAACATGAGCTTTAGCTGGTATGAGGCTTTAGGACTTTTTCTTCTCTGGGCAATTCAATTTGCAAGACCGCACTTGAGAGAGGAAATTATATATGTTTATCTTGCATGGATGGCATTCTGTCTTGTTCAAATTCTATTTGGATGGAGAAAGCCAAAGGCTATTACTGATTTCATAGAGGTAATGAGAAATTACATTCTAGTCTCAAAACCGTCATCTCAGGGAAATCCAGAGAAAAGAAAATAGCTGTAAGATAATGTTCAATCCCTTTGACACAAAATCACCACTCATTTAAACTTCACAGGTCTCTTTTATAGATTTTAGGAGGTGTGTATTTAGATGGCAACTGCTTCACAAATAGCGCCTGTAAACATCGAAGATGAGATGAAGGAATCATATCTCAGCTATTCGATGAGCGTCATAATTGGGCGCGCTCTGCCGGACGTAAGGGATGGTCTAAAGCCCGTTCATAGGCGCATCCTTTATGGAATGTATGAGCTCGGAAACGAGTGGAATAAGCCTTATAAAAAGTCAGCAAGGATTGTGGGGGATGTTATGGGTAAATATCATCCTCACGGCGATGCGGCGATTTACGATGCGCTTGTAAGGATGGCTCAGGACTTTTCAATGCGTTATGAGCTCATAGACGGGCAGGGAAACTTCGGCTCAGTGGACGGAGACCCGCCTGCCGCTATGCGATATACGGAGGTAAGGCTAGCAAGAATTGCAAGCGAAATGCTGGACGATTTAGACAAGGAAACGGTGGATTTTATTCCTAATTATGACGGAGGAGCAGTCGAGCCAATCATCCTCCCTGCAAAGTTTCCAAATCTGCTCTTAAACGGGGCTTCAGGAATAGCAGTCGGTATGTCAACAAACATTCCCCCGCACAATTTAGGCGAGCTTGTAGACGCTGTAATAGCTCAGGTTAAGGACCCAGATATTTCGGTGAATAAACTGATGAGATTCATTCCGGGCCCTGACTTTCCTACGGGAGGGTTTATATGCGGTAGAGATGCGATAAAAGAGGCTTACTCTACGGGTCGTGGAATTATTAAGGTCAGGGCAAAGGCTAGGATCGAGAGGCAGAAGAAGAACGATAGAGAGAGCATTATCGTCACAGAGATTCCTTACCAGGTTAATAAAGCAAAGTTGATTGAGCGCATCGCAGACCTTGTGAAGGATGAGAAGATCGAGGGTATATCTGATATTCGCGACGAATCCGATAGAGAGGGTATAAGGGTTGTCATAGAGATTAAGCGCGGCGAGAACCCTGAGATCGTATTGAATCAACTGTATAAGCACACGCCTATGGATTCCTCCTTCGGGATAATAATGCTTGCCCTGGTAAGGAATCAACCCAGGATTCTTAATCTCAGGGACTTAATCGCTCAGTTTATAGAGCACAGGAAGGAGGTTGTAACCAGACGGACTGAGTTCGAGCTTCGTAAAGCGGAAGCAAGGCTTCACATCTTACAAGGACTCAAAATCGCACTTGACCACCTTGATGAGGTTATAAAACTTATTCGGAATTCAGCAGACCCTTCTGAGGCAAAAGAGGGGCTGGTTTTCAGGCATTCTCTTTCTGAAATACAGGCTCAGGCAATTCTTGACATGAGACTACAGAGGCTTACAGCGCTTGAGAGAGAGAAGATCGTTGAAGAGAGAGACGAGTTGATTAAAACAGTCAAAAGTCTCAAGGAGATATTGGAGAAAGAGGAGCTTCTTCTCAAGATCATCGTAAGTGAGCTTGAGGAAATTAAGAACAGGTATGGCGATCAAAGAAGAACCGAGATTATTGAGAGCGTTGAAGAGATCTCTGTAGAGGACCTTATTGCGGATGAAGACATGGTTGTAACAATCACACACGATGGTTATATCAAGAATACCCCCTTAAGCGTTTACAGGAGCCAGAGAAGGGGGGGCAAGGGAAAAACCGGTATGAGCACTAAGGAGACAGATTTTATAGAAACCATATTTATCGCCTCTACCCACAGCTATGTTCTATTTTTCACGAATCTGGGGCGCTGTTACTGGTTAAAGGTGCATGAGATTCCTGAAGCCGGTCCTACAGGCAAGGGTAAGGCTATAGTCAACCTGCTTAATCTTTCATCCAATGAAAAAGTGGCTGAAGTTCTTCCTATCCGTGAATTCAAAGAGGATAAATTCGTTGTTATGGCTACTAAGGATGGGGTAATCAAAAAGACAGAGCTTATGGCTTATTCCAACCCGCGCGCAGGTGGCATAATAGCCGTGAATGTACGAGAGGATGATGAGCTGATTGGCGCAATGATGACGGGCGGGAATAATGAAATCCTTCTTACGACCCGTTTCGGACAGGCTATAAGGTTCAAAGAGGATGAGGTGAGAGAGATGGGTAGGGGAGCGACTGGGGTAATAGGGATTAGACTTGAGGATAAAGATGAGGTTGTAAGCCTTGAGGTGATTGAAAATCAGGATGCTCAGATACTCACCGTTACCGAGATGGGTTATGGAAAAAGAACCCCTGTTTCTGATTATCGGCTAACAGGACGGGGGGGGAAGGGCGTTATCACGATCAGGACAACGGAGAAAAACGGCCGAGTAGTAGGCGCTTTTCAGGTAACGGATGGTTTGCAGGTGATATTAATCACGACTCATGGAAAGATAATTCGTATGGAAGCGTCTGAAATAAGCGTTTACAAAAGGGGCACACAGGGTCTTAGGCTTATCGATCTAGAACCGGAGGAAAGGGTTGCTGCAGTGGCGAAGGTTATTGATAGAGAGTAGTTTCTTAATTCCTTTCGTATTCATATTTGCATGCTTTAATCAAGATCCCAAATCACTTTTTAATGAGGGTTATAAGTCCTGGCAGGAGGGTGATTACGAAAAGGCTCTCAGAAAATTTGAAAAATCCATCCAATTGGACCCAAAGAGTCCGTTCGTGCCTGATGCGCTTTATATGATAGGCACGATCTATTACCTTAACGTAGATAACTATTTCAAGGCAATCCAAGCCTACAATAAGCTAAGAGCAGATTATCCTGAGGATAAGAATATACCTAATGTGGATGAAAATATGGGGAAGATGTACATGGACCTCAAGGAATATGATAAGTCTATCCCATTTTTTGAGGAGCTCCTCGCAAGGTATCCGTTTTATGATAAAAGGGACCGGGCAAGGCTATTTCTTGCCGAGGCTTATCTAAAATCCGAAAGGGTTAATGAGGCAAAAGGCTTATACAGAGAGCTTTTAACGTCTGTATATAAATGGCAGGCGCTTTTTGCCCTCGCTGGTATTTATCAATCTGAGAGGAATTGCGAAGAAGCGGTGAAATTTTTTGAACAGATCTCCAAAGATAGCCCATACTACCTTGACGCAAAGCTGTCCGAGGCTGATTGTCTCGAGGAAATGGGGCAAATTGATAGGGCAATCACTGTCTTAACCGATCTTATCCCGGATGCCACGGAGTATAAGCCGATAATAGAGCTCAGAATCAAGCGCCTCAAGCAGAGGCTCTCCGAGATGTCTTCAGATGTTAAGGTTGAAGGTTAAGAGGAAATAA
>JAKEHC010000167.1 GCA_022615255.1 Candidatus Dadabacteria bacterium
GAAAGGGTTAATGTAGATATCTTTAGAGGAGAGCAGAAAGAACCATGGTTTTCAGAGCTTAATCCGAATAAGAAGATTCCTGTAATTGTTGATGACGGTTTTACCATGTGGGAGTCAAACGGCATACTTCTTTATATCGGGAAGAAGTTTGCTCCTAACCGTTTGTATTCGGAAGAGCCACATACCTTCGGTGCGATAACGCAATGGCTATTCTTTGGAAAGACAGCTATTGATCCCTCACTTGCAAAGGCGCGTTTTATCACAAGATTCGTTCCGAAGGAAAACCAGAATGAGAAGGAGCTTAAAGCCCTTCGTGAATTGGGTAAAGCGGCGCTCGACATTCTAAACAATCATCTAAAGAAAAATGATTTCTTAGCTGGTTCCTATTCCATAGCCGATATTGGTTGTTATGCCTATGTTCACATTGCCGAGGAAGGTGAGATAAGCCTATCTCCTTTTAATGCAGTTCGGGACTGGTGCGACCGTATCCGCTACCAGCCCCGATATGTATCTATGTACTAAAAAATTAACCTCGAAAATGCCGTTATCTGTCGGGCATTTCGGCGTAGCCCATTTACATAAATAAACACAAATTATTCTTGTTAAATAAAATCTTTATTTGTGCTAATTCGTGTAAATTCGTGGTTAAACTATAAATTGCCTGCTAGAGATGGAGCGGGAAACGGGATTCGAACCCGCGACCCTCTCCTTGGCAAGGAGATGCTCTAGCCAGCTGAGCTATTCCCGCTCTTAGTGTGTTTAAAGATAGCAAGCTGAAATAATGTTGTCAAGAAACTGCTCCGTCTCGGTAGCCCTTCCAACATTTTCCATATTAGGTTTAATCGGGACTGGAAAATCCCGATTATATATAACACTATCTATAAGACCTAGCGCCTTTCAGGTAAAATTAGGCTATTCTACGTGTCAATTCCTACAATGAAAAAAAGCGATAGAAAAGCCCTCATTTCACAGGCTAAAAGGGTGGTAATAAAGATAGGAAGCAGCGTGCTTACTAACGAGCGCGGTGAGATTTCGGAGAGTGTGTTTGATACGATAGCTCAAGAGGTTTCCAGGATCAAATCCAGAGGGGTGGAGACTATTATTGTTTCTTCAGGGGCTATCGCCGCGGGGATGAAGAAGCTAAATCTGGGAGAGAAGCCAAGGGATATTTCAACTAAACAGGCTATAGCGGCATGCGGGCAGAGCGCCCTCATGTGGAACTATGAAAAGGCTTTCTCTTCGTTTGGCGAAAAGGTCGCCCAGGTTCTTCTTACGCACGATGCTTTATCTGTAAGAAAGAGGTTTTTAAACGCGCGCAAGACGCTTCTAACGCTCCTCAGGATGGGGGTAATCCCTATTGTGAATGAAAACGATACGGTTGCCGTGGAAGAAATAATGCTCGGCGACAACGATAACCTTGCGGCTCATGTTACCAGTCTTGTCGAGGCTGATCTGCTAGTCCTGCTGACTGATATTGAAGGCCTTTACAGTAAGAACCCGAGAAATCATAGGGACGCAGAGCTTATTTCGCTTATAGAAGAGGTAGATGAAAGGGTTGAGGCGATAGCCGGAGAGACACTTGGAAAAACCACTACCGGAGGCATGAGGACAAAGATAGAGGCGTCAAAAACCGCTGCCGCATTTGGCGTTCCTACCATTATTGCGAATGGGAAGAAACCGAGCACACTCCATCAAATCTTTACCGGAGAGGAAATAGGGACGTTATTTCTGCCTGCTAAAGAGAAACTAAAGGGTAGAAAGCACTGGATAGCTTTTACTCTTAAGCCTGCTGGAGAAATCACTATAGACGGCGGCGCAATAAGGGCTATCTCATCCTCGGGTAAGAGTCTTCTTCCTGCTGGGATAAAAGGGGTGAGCGGAGATTTTGAGGTAGGCGAGTTGGTAAGATGCGTTGATGAAAGTGGAAGGGAGATAGCGAGGGGGCTTTCTTCTTATAGCTCGGATGAGATAAGAAGGATAGCAGGCGCTAAAACCTCGGAGATTGAAACGATTCTAGGATATAAATACAGTGATGAGGTGATACATAGGGACGATCTTGTAATCGTATCGAAGAAGGGGGATGTCATTGCGAGGGACCTGTAGGGGCTGAACACCGTTCAGCCCAGTTTGCCAAAGGGGACTAAAGCAATCTCTTCTTCTATCCTCCCTTATCAAAGAGGGGATTTGTTTGGTTGAGTTAATATATATTCTATCCTTACTGAGAGCCTAAAGAATGAAATTTAGAAATAAAATAGTCGCGCTATTAGTTTTATTGATAGCCATTTTGGCAGGGTTTATTTACTTCAATTATTATGCACCCCCGTCTATGGAGAGAGGCAAAAAGGTGATAGTAGATATTCCCAAAGGGTTGGGTCTTAAAGGCATAGCCCGTAAGTTAGAAGATGAAGGGGTTATAAGAAGCGATAAGCTATTTATTATCACTGCGCTTATTAAAGGCGGCGCAGGCAGACTAAAAGCAGGGGAGTATGAATTTCAAATAGGCGATCCGGTTGATCGGGTGCTCGAGAAGCTTTTAAAGGGCGCCGTCCTCATTAGGAAGATCACCATACCCGAAGGGTTCTCGATAAACGAGATAGCTGGGCTATTAGAAAAGGATAATATTATGTCTAAAGATGCGTTTCTTGAAAAAGCCAATAGCGCTGAGTTTACTAATGAGCTTATTGGTGTTTCCATCCCAAGCTTCGAGGGTTACCTTTTTCCTGACTCTTATTTATACAAAAAGGGTATAACTCCTGATGAGCTTATACGAATGATGGTATCGAGGTTTAAAGAGGTTTACGGAAGGCTTAGAGCAACATCAAGGGAGCAAAATCTCACGGATCACGAGGTTATAATACTTGCATCAATTATTGAGAAGGAAACTGGAGAACCATCCGAGCGCTCATTAATTTCGGCAGTTTTCCACAACCGTCTTAGGCTTGGAATGAAGCTTGAGAGCGACCCTACTGTTATATATGGAATGGGAGGTTTTAACGGGAATCTTACAAAGAAAGATTTACAAATGTCAACTAAATATAATACGTATATGGTTTTTGGGCTTCCACCGGGACCGATTTCAAACCCTGGCAAGGATTCTATTCGGGCTACTCTAAATCCGGCAGATGTAAACTATCTATATTTCGTGTCTAAGGGCGACGGCACACACGAATTTTCTTCTAGCTATTTGGATCACCTGAGGGGTGTAATGAAGTATCAAAGGTAGGGCGGATTGCATGAATGTAACAAAGTATCAATTCCGACAGGAATGTCTGACCTACCGGGAAAATACGTCGGTGAAGGGGTCTACTCTCGGTTTTCCGATGTATGTAGGGGAAGCAGATAGCTTTTTCTCTTTCCTTTCTATTCTAATCGTTCCGTCTTTTCCTCGCGATGCGATGAACTGCGCCCCGCTCGATTCTTCCGAGATCTTCTGAAGAATCTTGGGGTAGTTTTTAGAGCCTATGAATATAGAGTGAATGCAGACACCTAGCCTTTTAGCTCTTGTTCTCTCGCTTATAACCTCACAGTCGCCCGATGTAGGGATACCGTCTGTAATGAAAAGTATATGCTTATTTCTAAGCCCCCTTCCCTTGAATTCCAATAGGGCATCCTTTAGTGCGTCTTCGTAGTTTGTGTTTCCGGAGCATTCTGTTTTTGACGCGAGCTGGAGCATCCAATCGTAGTCTCTAGTGAAGAACTTTCCAATCCTTTTGTACTTGTAAGACCTGTGATTGAACTCGACGTATCCAACTCTCATCTTCTTCGTCCTGGCAAGCTCTATCACAGCCCTGACAACGCATGAAGACCATTCGCTATATATACCCATCATTGATGTGCTTACGTCTCTCAGAATGGCTATTTCTCCGCCCAGCATCTCTTTCTCACGCTTGTGTACTCTTGGAAGGGTAGGTGTTGTATATTCTGTCCAGAACATGCCCTCAAAAGGGTCTACGTCTTCTAATTCCTCAAACTGTGTCATCCTCTTCCATCTTCTGGGCTGTCCACCGGGATGAGGAGCGTCTAAGGCGATGCTTCTCTGGATGTTTCCTTCTAAAACCCTCATCACTATCTTTACGTTCTCTGCAGATTCGACGTTCCTTTTTCCGGTTCCAATCCATGTATCATCCTCGTCGCCGGCGTGGGGAGACTTGCTTCCATATACCTTCTGGTGGCTTTTTTGTCTTGGACCCTCATCTTGTCCGTCGTCACCGGATTCCCCGCTCGGTTTTGTCGGAGAATCGCGGTCAAGTTGCATGGTTACGTCATTCCTTTCCCCTGCAAGGTTCTCTTTAAGCTCTTTTAGGGCTTCGAAAAAGGTTTTACGAGCTTCGGATAGTTGATCGGATGACTGGTTCTCTCCCTGAGGGCTTTCTTTCTCTTTTGCGCCCGGAGCGTGCCTCTCAAACTCAGAGTTCGGTGACTCTATATTGCTTTTTTGGTCCCGATTGAGTTTTTTTTTAGAGATTATTTCCTCAAGGATCTCATCAAGCTTGAGGAATATCTCTTCGGGTATACGGAAGGCAGTCATGTATTTTAGAGCCTTGAGATCCTCAACTGCGCAGTGGATTCTACCGTTGAGCAGCGCATGAGACCTGATTATTTTAAGAGACTTTACAAAGAACGTTCTATCCGAGATAAGCGAATTCGATTCATTAAGTCCATAATCCTCTATCATAGTTGTAACGAAGTCCACCAATGCATCCTGAACTTCGGAAGGTATAACAACCGTCCCTAATTTTTCATAGTATTCATCGAAGACCTTTCTATTCACTCTTGAAGGGACTTCATACTCAAGCGGTCTATTCGAGTAGAGCTTGATTATCTCTTTTGCTTCGATCCATCTCTTTGCATAAGAGAGACCGCGTGCTTTAATCTGGAGCACAAAGCGGTCGAGATTCGCCGGGTCTAGGGGTTCGTTATAGTATTCGTCAGCCGTAGGGTTACTGGTGCCGATAGCGGTTAGAAGGGGTATGCGCTCCTCGCCAAATTTTCTTTCATTTAAAATCCTGAGAAGCACATTAAGGGACTCTCCCGGCGCTCGAGATATGTCGTCGAGAAGACAAATCTCTGCAGTAAGTATTCCGCCTTTCACGATTCTCTGCTTGATTAGTTCGCCGGCGGCATGTAATTCTTTTGATATCACTAGGTCGCCAACGAGCTCCGAAAGCCTAGTGTCTCTGTGAAGCTGATAGAAGAAAAAATTAAGCTGTGCGGCTCTTGAGATAATTTCGGCAAGCATCGTCTTAGCAGTGCCAGGGGGTCCTTCTATATATATATGCTCCCTAGAGATCACGCCAAGAAGAAGAGCAGTTTTTACGTCCTCATGTCCTATGACGAGATTATCCATTTCATCTCTGAGTGTTTTAAATGGATTATAGTCTGTCATTTTCTAGGTTGCCCTCCGTCTCGCCGGTCTATTTACTAGTAATTGTACATAATTGGATATTTTTTTCAATATTTATTGCTTACTTAAAGTTGTTCCAGTAATCTTCTGCTTCATTTCTATTCATTCCAAACTCAATTTCTTTTAGACATGGTTCTAAATAGCCCCGTATCATGGTGATATCCCTTCTTCTCAAATAGCTTTGCCAGGATAAAACCTGCGACAAACCCTCCCACATGCGCCCAGAACGCCACACCGCCAGCACTCTTTGCAAGAGCCAGCGAAGCTACACCGCTGAAAAACTGCATAACAAACCAGAAAAGGAGGAATAAATAGGCTGGAATTTCAACGAATTGAATGATTAGAAATATAGGGATTATCGTTAGCACCCTGGACCTCGGAAAATAAAGTATGTAAGCCCCTAAAACACCCGATATTGCGCCGCTAGCGCCAACCATTGGAATTCCTGAGTGAAGGTTTGTGAGAATCTGCGAAAATGCCGCGGCGATCCCTGCGATTAAATAGAAAGCAAGATATTTAAAATGACCCATCTTGTCTTCTACGTTATCTCCAAATATATAGAGATAAAGCATATTGCCAATTAAGTGAAACCATCCCCCATGTATAAACATAGAGGTAAAAAATGGGTAAGTCTGAGAAACAAAAGCCCTGCCTTCTCCGAGTCTGTCGGGAATAAGTCCAAAGGCTTTAATAAAGCTATCCAGGCTATTGCCAAGAGAGATCTCGTAGAAAAACACGATTGTGTTGACAACAATAAAAATGGTATTAACGATTGGAAAGCTTCTGGATGGTATTGTATCTCGGATAGGAATCACTGCTAATATATATTTTACATAATAAAGAAGCGTGGTTCAATGAATTCTATCCATGCTCACTTTTGGGATTTCTTCTCTAACGCTCCTAAATGTAGTGACATACTGTTTCCTTTTATCATAGAGATATAGAAAAACCCCCGAACAGCATCGCTGATAAGCTGCCCCGGTTAGAATGGAAGGCTAAAGCCTTCCTCTACAATTTGTAGCGGAAACCTTTAGGTTTCCACAAGGAAGTCTGGCTCAACGTAGGGAACGCGTATATGCGTTCCCTAAAAATTTATGACGGTATTTCATTTACAAGATGGTAATGTATTATGGCTTGATGTTGTAAAAGCAATTATCCAGCTTTCAAGAAAGTTGATTTATTTAAGGACTTGCCATGTCTTATTTTAGAGCTTAAAATGAATAGCCAGTTTTAAGGCTAAGATGGAGGAGAAAGTATGATGCAAAAATTAAGGACTGACCTGATTGTAAAACTCATTCCAATCAGGCTTTTAATAATAAATGCGGATGGGCTTCTCACTGAGCATCAAATTTCTTACGATATTCAGAATCAATCTTTAAATAACGGTCAGGGAACAAAGGCTTTAAAGAAACTTTACGTTGAAAGCATAGCTATCTCTACAAAAAAATCGGAAGCGCTTTCCTCTATCGCAAACCGCTTGGATATAGAATTATTGTATCAAAGTGTTTTTCAAAAGGACTATCTTTATACGAAGCTCAAGTTTGAGCATTCGGTTTCGGATAGTGAGATAGCCTATATAGGCGGAGAGTTATCCGATCTTTCAATTATTAATCAAGTGGGTTTTCCCGTGGCTCCTGCGGATGCCGCTCTAGAGGTCAAGACTAAATCATATTATGTTACCTATGGAAGCGGCGAGAATGCTGTAAGAGAGGTAGCAGAGCTAATCTTAAAGGCTAAGAACCATTCCAACGGATTGTCTGAGTGAATCTTACCTAGTTGTAGAGGTTAACTGGTAAAGAAAATAAAAAGTTTTACTCTTGTCGGCAAGCTAATATGCGTGGACTTTGCGAATACGGTTTACGACCCGAATGATCCGGCGGGCACACTCCGTTCATGGAACGATTTAGTGGATTTTCTAGAAGTGGTTGGAGCTAGGAATCGGTCGGAGGCAACTCGGCTGCGTGCTATGAACATCCATGATCCGCGCGGATGTTCCAAAGCCTTCGCAAACGCTATGCTGCTTCGCGATTCATTGCGAAAGGTGCTGACAGCAATTGAAGCGAAGAAGCGGATACCGCCTGAGTGGATTATGGCTATCAACGCCGTCTTGCGAGCCAACGAAGGCTATGAGCGATTAGTGCGCACCAAAATGGGATGGGGTTTGATGTTTGATACACGGCGCGAAGAACCGCTCCAAGCACTTGTATGTGTCGCGCGTTCAGCCGCCAAACTTATTGAGCAGGGCTTAAACGCGCCTGTCCGTAAGTGTAGCAATCCAAACTGCGTCCTCTACTTTTATGACGTCTCGCGCACACGCCGCCGCCGTTGGTGTTCAATGGCTATTTGCGGCAATCGCATGAAGGTAGCCGCTTATGCGCGCCGCCACAGTGAACGAAAGGGTATGCTAAAAAAGCCACTGTGAAAGTATTTCCATTTTATACCTTAAACTAATATTCAATCAGCTTTTTGCCTACCAGAAGCTACCCGAGATGGAGTATTTGAAATCATAAAATGCTTCATCCCGGGCAACTATTGCTAATATGATAAACGGATAGACGACGAGTCGGAATAGGTATTCAGGACAGTCCACCTTGGGTTTTTAGTGGAGTTAGATTCACCTATTGGCTCCGGGCGTCACCTTCGGGAAATCCACTTCAGTTTGAGCTATGCGGTTGAAATAGTTAGTAAAGATATTCAGCACAATGTTAGCTATAATTTCCGCAATCTCTCCATCTGAATAGCCTGCATGACGTATGTAAGCTACATCATCATCGGTCACCTCACCGCGACGCGCCACTATTATCCTGGCGAACTTCAGTGCAGCGTTCACCCTCGGGTCGTTTGAAGCCGACTGGCGACTTGCGGTAATTTCAGTCTCACCTAAGCCAACCATCTTCCCGATTGCAGTATGGGCAGATAAACAATATTCACAACTATTGGACTCGGCAACCGCAAGTGCAATCTGCTCGCGTAGCTTAGCGCTTAGTGAGCCACCTGCCAGAGAGGTGTTGAAACCGAGGTACCCTTCCAAAACAGCGGGCGAGTTTGCCATCGTCCGCATCATGTTCGGCGTCATGCCGATATTTGCCTGTACTACGTCTAAAAGCTCCTTAGCTTTGCCAGTAGCTTTGCCTGGATCAACTGCTGTTAGTCTTGCCATTGTTCGTTCTCCTTACATTTTTATTTGACTAACCATTTAAATACGATATATAGGTTAGCCTTTACTAATCTTTGATGCAGGATTCCAAAATTGGTTTCAAGCTTTTAAAAAATAGTCGGGCGATTGGTCTAGGATTAAAATTGTCTTCCTAAAGGAATAGAAGTTTGATTTCTGACCTTCACTGTTGGTCTAAAGTAATTAGCTATAGAGCGTCCGCTATGATAAAATAACCTTTTATGTCTTCAGAAAGCCTCACCAAATCTGTCAAAGACAAGGCGCTAGAGATAGGGTTTGATTTAGTTGGAATATCTCCTGTAGGTTCATTTCCCGAGAATCAGTTTTACAAGGAGTGGTTAGCCAGGGGTTTTGCCGGTGAGATGAAATATATGGAGAAGGAGCCGGAAAGGAGAGGGGATATAAGGAGGCTGTTTCCGGAAGCAAAGTCAGTTATTTCATGCGGTCTAAATTATAATACTAGCTATCCATACTCGGTCAAAGAAAATGATAGACAAAAGGGATGGATTTCACGCTATGCCTGGGGCGAGGATTACCATGAAGTTATACAGAGGAAGTTACTGATTCTCCTTGAGTTTATTAAAAGCGTCGCCCCCAAGGGAATAAAAGCGCGGATATACGTGGATACAGGCCCTCTATTAGAAAGGGTTTATGGAAAGTATTCAGGCATAGGATGGTTTGGGAAAAATACGTGCCTTATAAATCAGAAGATAGGCTCATGGATTTTTGTCGGAGAAATCATAACAAATATTGAGCTTGATTATGATAGTCCTTCCCCCGATAGGTGCGGCACTTGCACACGCTGCATCGATGCCTGTCCTACAGGGGCTTTTATTGAGCCATATGTTATTGATTCAAGGCTTTGTATTTCATATCTTACTATAGAGCTTAGGGGAAAGATTCCTGTTGAACTCAGGGATAAAGTAGGAAATAACATTTTTGGCTGTGATATATGTCAGGATGTCTGTCCCTGGAATAGGAGGGCAAAGGTAACAGATGAAACTTCGTTTCAGCCAAGAGAGGAATTATATAATCCCGATCTCTCATCTCTATCACAATTAACCGAGGAGGCTTTCAGATTAAAATTCAAGGGGAGCCCGATGAAAAGGGCAAAGAGGAAAGGGTTTATAAGGAATATCCTAGTTGCGATGGGAAATTCAGGCTTAAAAGGGTTTATTCCCTTTCTGAAAGAATCGCTCAAGGATAAAGACCCCACCGTTCGAGCTCATGCCGCATGGGCTTTATGGAAGCTCGAAGGAGAGGAATCGCACCATACCCTTTCAAGCCATCTCGAGGTTGAAAGCGAGTCTATGGTTAGGGAGGAAATAGTTTCTATTATGAATAGGATGGATAGAATGGAACTAAAAATCACAAATCACAAATTTCAAAATCTAAACAAACTCAAAATCCGAAATTCTAAATATTAAAAGGTCTAGGTTTGTTGTCACGTCATTGAAATTTGTTTGTAATTTGGCGCTTGTGATTTGATTATTAATGTTTATCCGGAGGCTCGCTAATGTCTGAGGAGTTCAAAGAGGTTCTCAGTGTAAACGAGAGGTTCTATGACGCCCTCCAGAGCGGAAGGCTGGATTTAATGGAAGAGGTTTGGGTAAAGGAGCAAAGGGCAAAGTGTGCTCATCCGGGCTGGCCCATGCTTTTTGGGTGGGAGGCGATTAAACAGAGCTGGAAAAATATCTTTGATTCAGGCGGTCCCACAAAAATTAGGATCTCTAATGTTACAGGGGAGATATCAGGAGACTTAGCGTGGGTCACTTGCATAGAGCATATAAGCCATGTGATTAGGGACCAGGTTCAGGTAAGCATGGCTCAAGCGACAAACATCTTTGAGCGTCACGGCTCCCTTTGGCTTATGATTCACCATCACGCCTCGCCTATGCCGACGCCCAGGGGAAGATTAGCAGATGAGAAGCTGCAATAATTCTTAAGGAGAAAAATGCAGTGTGTTGCGATGATCTGGAGCAGGCTTTAAAGGATGAACTTATCATTATCATGGATAAGTTTTATTTACAGGACGGTAGGATTATGAATGCGGTTGAGTCACAGTATTACATAAGAAGAGAGAATAGGGATAGCGGTTATAACTACTATGGAATTAACTTCTGCCCTTTCTGCGGCATGGGAATTTCATTTGTAGCCCAGGGTTTTTCTAGTTAGTATGAACGGTGGCATGAGACGCACATATGCGTTCCTTGCGGTTAATCAGGATTAGGAGGCAGGTTAGAAAAGATGGCAATTAAACTTTTAGAGCTAAGAAAGTTTGCAATTGAAAAGGGTGCAGACGTTAGTTTTAAGGATAACAGTTCCGGCGAGCTTTGTATGGTTGATAAGCACGGTATTGCAAGAATTCCAGGGAAAAACACTTTTAAGGAGCCCTTTAAGATCAATATTGACGAGGCGGTTAAGACGGCGACTGAGTTTATTATAGAGGATGGAAAGGGGAGACAAGTAGTTACAGCGGCTAAGATAGGCGAGATTATAGCTGAGGCATTAAAGCCCAAGACTCAGCCTGCACATAAGCCGGCAGAGAAAAAGGAAGAGGATTAATCTCGGGACAGTAGGGGCCGGTTTGAAACCTACCCCTACTGGGTTTCCACTGAACAACATTCAGTTATTGATTTATTAGGTAGAGACGCCATTAATGGCGTCTCTACAATGGTGAATTTCACATGACAAGAATGTCTTGCCTATTATTACTCTTTTCGCCTAGGGGGGGATTTCATTCTGTTGTTTGTTTCTTCAATTATTTCCTTTATTTCTTCGCGACTAGGCAGGGGTTCAGTAAGAGGCAATATCCATTTGGCAGGCATAAAGGAAGGCGGCACTGCCGCAAGGTCTGCATTTGGGTCTATAAGTAATTGGAGCTTACGTCCGTTTAGCGATGCCCATACCTCAGCCCTAATTTCAATATCTTCGTAGCCTTCTTTTCTCAACTCATCCGCTAAGTAGTGACTGAAATTGAGTATCATATCAGGTCTTGTTGACATCGTCTTCCTTTGATTATAGGTAAGCTTATCCAGTATATCTATTTTCCAAGTTTTGTTAGTCGCCGGATCAGTTGCTAAAAACCTTATTTTGGCTTTTTTGCTGCGAAGCTTCATCATCCAGGAAAAATTGTGTCCCTCCTCAGTCCAGCTTACATTCCCCGGATAAAGATGGTGGCGCAGAGGGAACAGAAGCTGGAATGCAAAGTAAACACAGAGAAGCGCGATTGTGATACACTGCCCGGTTTTTAGTGGCGATGTGAGGTTCCATGTAGGATATTTATCCGTTTCCTTAGGCATCTTTTCTTTTGAAACTAGTCCCCTGCACCATTTCATAAATCGTCTTGGCCAGTCCGGGGAGAAGAAGAGAGCCGTTGCGGCTATTGAGAACCAGGGGAATATCCCTATATTGAATAGATAAGCGTTTGTAATATGGAATGCCACAGCCCAGCAGAATGCAAAGACACGCGTCCTTCGCCAGAGGAGAAGAGGCACAACTAAAAGATCTAGTAAAAGACCGCCGTAGCTGAAAAAGTATGCCGCCCACTCCATGGAGAAAAGCCAGCCGACGTATGGATAATAGGCGCGTTTAGCAAGCCAAATCCCCATTGGCTCACCCTGGAGCCAGTCCCAGTTTAGCTTAGCCAGACCGCCGTAGAAGTAGACAATGCCCATTTGCGCCCTGAGAACCCAGAGCGCCCACGTTGGCGCCGTTTCCGAGCGGATTTCAGGGTGCCGCCAAGAATCCACGGAAAGGGCGCGGTGTGCCGGGACGAATATCATTAGAAAGCTTACAAGGCTGACAAAATAGAAATGATTCAGATAATGCGTCTGATCAAGCAGGAATACATAGGTGAACCCGAGGAAAAAAAGTGCGGCGCTCACACGATAGAATATGCCTAGCATAATGAAGAGCGAGAGTACGCCAAGCGCTATGAAGTGGTAGTACATGCCATCGCCGTGCCAGGGCTTTATCCAATCAAATCCGTAATATGTAAAAAGAAATTTCGGCTCTATATAGTAGCGACTAATCCTGTCGTACTGAAAGTAGCGAATTACCTCCCATAGCATTATCCCGCCAAATGTGATACGGAAGTAAACGATGGAGGCTATATCAACCGGACTGAACAAACGACTCCACAGTGAGCCTTCAAAAACTTTCAAGTTTTTGCTCGGAGAATTCATTTCGGTTCAAATGAATGCTTTTATATTTCACTTTTTGCCATCTTATCACGAATATTAACGGGCTGTCAATAAACCGGCGTTTATGTTAGATAAGCGTCTTAATCTACTGAAAGCCTTAACAATTTTCTAATACCTTCTTAACACCTTATTAATATTCTTTCAGTAATTTTTTTCTATTGACTTTAGATTATCTTTTTGCGATAATTTACGCTGTCAATTCTAATTTAAAGGAGGATAGAAATGGAAACAATAAGGAGTCTTATGTCAGTGAGATGGATAAGACGCACATCCATGCTTGTCGTATTTTTAACCGTGGCTTTATTTATAGCTACTTCATGCAATGATGATGACTGCTTTTTCAGTACTATAGATTTTACCCCTGTTGAGGACGAATCAGAGTGTTTAGCTGACTGCGAAGCAAACCTTTGCGATGAATGCGATTTTAATGCTCCAGATGAATGCACTGGGTTTGATTGTGAAATCTGTGTAATCATTGACGATGACGATATACTATAAGAATTCGTAACCTTCGGGTTGTTGAACGCAGTTTAGCGTCTGCTCACAAGTCCAGTTTGTAGGGGCGAACGGCGGTTCGCCCCTTTTTGTCATCATTCAATTCGACGGTTCTCTTTCATTGCAAGCGAAGCGACGAATCTTGATGTAGGGAACGCATAAATGCGTTCCCTACTAGGTTGTGGAATGTATTCGGCTGTAAATTCAGAACCAACCAGGTAATTCACTTGTAGAGACGCATTGCAATGCGTCTCTACTATATTAGTATCAAGAAAAAAATTAAATCCTGATCCTCCTTTACTAAAGGAGGGAATAGAAAGGCACCTTTTTCAAAAGGGAGGTTTAGAGGGATTCATTATATGTTCCATCAGGAAACTACCAATACAGTAGAGACACGCCATGGCGTGTCTCTACAATAGGGACTACCAACTCTGTAAAAAAAATTAATAATAAGCCCAGTGACCGGGGACCCAGTGATAATAACCATAGCGATAGGACCAGTGGCTGGGTATCCAGGTGCCATAAGGATAAGGTGGCGTATCCCATCTTCCGGGAACCCATACCCAGCTATTGCCCTCTTTCCATGTCCAGTAGCCTGGCTGCCAGACATGTTGTGGTGAAGGCTGGGGCGGTACTACATCCTGTTTTGGCGCGGCAGGAGGCGCTTGATTAACCACTAGGGATTGTGAGCCCGGAGGGGGCGGTGTTTGGGCTGACGCTTCTTCAAATGCAATTCCATTTGTATTATCTATGGCAAGTATAAAGCCAACAGCCATAAAGATAATTAATAGGAAACTTTTATATCTCATTCTATGACCCTCCTTCAACCGAAGAATTGTTTTAAAATAATTTGTTAGTGTAAAAGTGTCAATAGGGATGAAAAAACAAGAAAAGTAAAATTCTTATTGTGTTATATTTATGAGCTAATACCTACTTAAGCCATCATCAAGTATGAAACATAACCATTCAGCGACCATTGCTCTTTCGATCTTGGCGCTTCTCGGCTGGGGATTATTTTCTTACCAATATATTAAATCTAAAAGTAAAGACAATTACGTTGGTATCCCATATTATAAAGAAGCTCCTAATTTTACTCTTACAAATCACAATGGGGAAAAGGTATTTCTTTACCAGTTTAGGGGTAAAGTAACACTTATCGTCTGGGGATACACCCACTGTCCCGATATTTGTCCCTTGACTCTATCGATGCTTAGAGATGTCATGAAGGAGCTTGGCGAACTGTCGGATAAGGTTCAGGTTCTTTATATAACCGTTGACCCTGTTAGAGACACACCCGAGAGGTTAAAGGGATATGTTCCTCATTTTTATGAGAGGTTTATCGGTCTTACGGGCACACCTAAGGAGATAGAAAAGGTAGCTAAGGATTATAATGTTTTCTTTATTAATCATGGCGATTCTTACGGAAGAAGCGAATCAGACACCTGGGCAACATACCTAATGACTCATACCACTACCATTTATTTAGTAGACCCAAGAGGGAAACTGCTCATAACGTATCCCTACGATAAATTCGACTCAAAGGGGATGGCGAAGGATATAAGAAAGGTTCTCAATCAGCAGGAAGAACGTAATTGAGATGAGAAACGTGAAGAAAATTTTATGGGAAGCCTTGTTTATAATCCTTATACCCGTTTATTCCTTTGGGTCCCCTAAGATAGAGATTAAAGAGCCCTGGGTTAGGGAGGTTCCTCCCGTATCCCCCGTGACGGCTGTCTATATGGTCATAGAAAATGAAGGTAATGAAGATGACAGGCTAATTGATGTAAGTACGGAGGCGGCAAGTCAGGCTGAGATTCATGATACTCTAATAGATGAAAAGGGCATCGCAAAGATGCAGAGGTTTGAATCTATGGATATACCTTCCGGTAAGGGTGTTGAATTAAAGCCGGGCGGGTCTCACGTCATGCTTATAGGGCTTAAAAAGGCGCTAAAAGCGGGAGATAAGATAGAGCTTAATCTCAAATTTGAGAAATCAGGCATCATTAAGATTCAAGCACAGGTAAAGTAGCGGCGACCTTTAGGTCGCCATTTTCGCCTCCTAATAAAAATTTCC
>JAKEHC010000168.1 GCA_022615255.1 Candidatus Dadabacteria bacterium
ACTTCGATAGCCCCCTGCAAACCGTGAAGCACAATAAGTATTGGAGTTTCGGCATCTTTCAACAACCACTCTGAGCCTGCTAACGGAGGAAAGGCGCCAGGCACCCCTTGACCATTAGCCTGATGACATGCGGCGCATATATTAGCGTATACTACTGATCCATCTGCTTTAGGTTTGGTCTCCTCAGGTTGTGGAACCAATCCCACTGAGCTTACAGTCTTCCCCTCTTCCAGCAAGTGAGTATAGGGTCCAAAAAGCCCTCCATATCTTCCTAGATAGAATCCAGCCCAGAAGATTAGAAGTACCGAAATAGCCCAGAGCCACCAGGGTGGATGTTCTAGTCCTTCTTGAGGCTCCGCTGGCTCACGAAATGCCTGTCTATGAATATCATAGATGTCGTGAGTTTCTTCTTCAGTGCGAAATCTCCAATCGGATTCTGGTTTTTTGTCGTTCATTATTTTTCTTTTTCTATGTGTAATAATTTAGCCACTGATGAGCACGAAAAATGCGGGTAGCGGCAGGGAATTCTCTATAATTTACACTAATAATATGATACCACGACTAAAAACGACACCGCGAGAAGAGAAAACGTTGCATCGAGGTGCCGTTGTGGTTAAATCAAATACTTTATTCGTGTCAATTCGTGGTTGAACATTTACTTCTACTCAACTGGATAAGTATGATTAAGGCTTAAAAGGTAAGCCACTAAATCAAGGGCTTCTTGTGTGGCTATTATGACCTTGCCTTCAGGAGCAAAACCCTTAGGCACAGGGACAACTTTTTTCCCCATTGCCGCATGCACCTCCTTTGAAAATTCATCCTCCTCTTTGAAGAGCCACGGATAGGGTGGCATCAGCGAACCGGGAGAAAGCGCTCTTGGATTGTATAGGTGAATTAAATGCCAGTCTTCGCTCGGTTGACGGGCTCCGATATTAAAAAGGTCTGGACCTGTTCTCATGGTTCCCAGTAGATGCGGTTTGTCATAAACGTAATCCCCTGGCACAGAAGGTCTTCCCCAGTTTCGTAACTGGTCTGCTCCGAAACCTTCGGGACGAGTCTGCTGGCTGTGACAGTAAATACAACCCTCACGTATGTAAATAGCCCTTCCACTGAATTGCTCATCTGTATAAGGCTTTAATTCCGAAGAGGGTTTTATCTCCCTGATTTGAATTCCAGGAATCAGCGTCAAGCCTGCCCAACCCAGAAAGAAGGTAGCCAGCACCCCTAAAAAGAAAGTGCTAAGTCTGATGAACATCATGGGAAGATCACCTCCGCTTCTTCTTGCCAGGGCGGAGCCTTTCGTTCTGGTCCCCTTCTTAGTATCATTAGGGAGAACAGATAAATAAAAATCAAATGTCCAATCAGAATTAGCACGCCCGCTAGAGACCGAGCTAAAAGATACGGCTGGGTTACCTCAACGGATGATATAAAAGGACGGGAAGCATCATTCATGTATAGCCCCTGTAGAATTCCTCCGATAGTCATAGACCCAACGTACAATCCGATGCCTAGAGCGACTAGCCAGAAGTGATACTTGATAAGAACAGGATAAGGCCATTCCCATTTGGTCAGCCTAGGCATAGTATAGTATATAGCTCCAAAAAGAATCATGGTAACAAAGGCATACATCCCAAGGTGTGCATGACCGATTGTGTAATGAGTGAAATGAGAAATTTCACTAAACGAGCGCAGTGCCTCTATAGAGCCCTGAAAGCTCACCGCCGTGTAGCACATGGCGCCAAAGACTACAAAGCGTAAGGTTGGACTGTATCTTAGTTTATCAAAATGACCCACCGTGGTTAGATGGTGATTAATCGCTACAGTGATGACTGGAATGAACATAAGAACACTGGCTACAATAGAGACGCTTATAAGCCAGGTAGGAAGCGGCCCGCCTACCAAATGATGAATACCATTCCAGTTGTAAAAAAGGGCAAATGACCAGAAGCCTAGGAGTGAGAGGTAGTAGCTATATATCGGGCGACCAACCACCTTGGGAATAAAGTAGTAAGCAGCCGCCAAACCTATAGGTGTGAACCAAACCGTTATAGCATTGTGAGCAAACCACCAGTTGACCGCCGCTTGAGTAACACCGGAATAAAAAGGCAAGTTAGCAATAACGTAAAGAAGAGGAAACCATACAACAGATGCCATTATGTACCATAGGGAAACGTATATATGTTTTACTTGACGCGCATGAAAGGTCCGAAGTATGGAAAGCGAGAGACAAACAAATGCAACTGCTATCAGGATGGCGGCGCCTCGCGGAAACTCCAGCCACTCTAAACCTTGATTGTTTCCTGTCAGGATAGAAATCGTTCCATACAAGAGGCCCAGATTCCAAAGTAGGACCGAAGCATAAAGGAGCTTGCGCCAACGGACTTCCACTTGACAGAGTCGAACGGTAAGCCAAATAGCACATCCCGCCGAAGCTAGGGAGACCCAGCCATACATTATGGCATTTAGGTGAGCAGGACGCACACGTCCGAATGTCAAAGCTGGAAAGGAGCCAAGCCAATCAGGAAAGTTGAATTTCAATGAAGCAGTAAGTCCGAAAACAGTTCCTATAAGCAGCCACGCTACGGCAAATGCAAAGAAGGCAAGCACCGGGCGCGAGACGGAAATATCGCTTAACACACGAGCGGATAATTCAGGAGATTCGTCTATCTTAAGGGGATTGCTTTCTGGATTCATGCTTTCCTCTCCCTTTGTTACTTGCAGGTGGCTTCTTCGTTTCTGGGAATCCAAAGATATTGTCAGTCACTTTTCCAACTGGTTCCTCTTCGTCAAAGATAACGTATGCGCCAGCGTTTAGGTCTTTAAACTGTTTTGTGCGCACAGCCCAGATAAAGGCAGCCATTGCTATGACTCCGCCTATAAGGGCAATTAGAATCAAAATAAGACCAGCTAAAGGAAGGCTCATAACTACACCTAATTATAAGTAACTTTCACGAATGAAACATATCATGATTAGATACAAGAAACTATACGTTAGCTATTTATTTTTAATTTTTGTAGCCTAAGAGAATTTCCTAAAACAAAAAGACTGCTTAAAATCATGGCAAGGGCGGCGATCACAGGTTTCAAGGTTCCAAATACGGCAAATCCTATTCCAATTGTGTTGTAAGAGAAAGCCCAGAAAAGATTCTCTTTTATCTTCCGCTGAGTTTTCTTAGCAAGTTGTAAGACCCATGGGATTTTTTTTAAATCATTTCCTAGCAAACTCACGTCTGCTGATTCGCGAGTAATCTCTACACCGCAACCAAGGGCTATCCCTACATCTGCAGAAGCAAGCGCAGGAGCGTCATTTATGCCATCTCCCACCATGGCGGTAAGACCACTACTGTTTTTAAGCGCTTTGATTACATTTACCTTATCCTCTGGGAGCAGCTCGCTTTTTACCTCAATGCCGAGGATTTTTGATATAGCCTCTCCTGCGTATTTATCGTCCCCTGTTATTATATAAATGTTTACGCCTAAATCCTTTAAGTTTGAAATCGTATCGCCTGCTTCTTCTCTCAGCTCTTCAGAAAATCCTAATATTCCATTCACTTTTTTTCCCCAACCGCAGAAAACAGGGGTTTTTCCTCTAGATTCTTGCTCGGTTTTTTCCTTGAGGATATTCTCGGTATATTCCAATCCGTTTTTCTCCATGAATCTACCGCTTCCTATATAAATAGTCTCACCAAGCTCACCTACTTTTCCCTGGATCCCCATTCCAGCGCTTGCCTTAAAGTCAGAGACTGGAAGAAGCGTATAACCTCTTTTATTAGCGAACTCGACCAGGCTTTTCCCAAGCGGGTGCTCGGAGTTAGATTCTAAGGAGGCGCTAATTGATATAAGGTCTCCTTCGCTGACTCTTGAATCTGAATCGGCAAAAACCGAGGTAAGCTCCATTCTCCCCTTTGTGAGGGTGCCTGTCTTATCAAAAAATACCCTCTTTATGGAGGAAAGCTTCTCCAGGGTCTCTCCGGTTCTTATGAGGATTCCCTCTTTTGCGGCTCTTCCAAGACTAACCCAGATTGCCATCGGAGTCGCAAGCCCCAGCGCGCATGGGCAAGAAATAAGCAGAACAGAAAGGGAATTCATGAGCGCTGTATCAATGCCTGATTTGAGATTCCAAACAATAAAAGTTGCGACTGAGACTATCACAGTAGAAGGTATAAAAAATGACGAAACCCTATCCGCAAATCTTTCTATCGGCGCTCTGGATCTTCTTGCTTCTTCAAGGAGGGTGCAGAGTCGAGATAGAACCATTTCATCACCTACATCGGTTGCCTTGAATATCAACCTTCCATCTAGATTCGCTGTCCCAGCAAAAACCAAGCTGGCTTTTTCTTTAAAAACGGGCTTTGATTCTCCAGTTAGCATCGATTCATCCACACTGCCTTCTCCATCTATCACTTCCCCATCCACTGGAAAGTTCTCACCCGGAATCACTTTGATAATTTCTCCCTTTTTAAGAGATTCAGCGGGAACCACCTCTTCAATTCCATCTCTTATGACAGTCGCTTCCTTTGGGCTAAGCTCCAAAAGCTCTTTTATTGCATTTGATGTCCTGGCTTTTGCATTTGCCTCGAGAAATCTCCCTACAGTTACAAGAACTAGAAGCATTGAGGCGGTGTCAAAGTAAACCCTACCCTGGGCTTTAAACGTGGAGATTGCGGAAAGAACATAAGCGGAAAAGGTTCCAAGAACAATCAATGTGTCCATGTTTAATGCTAGTTTTGAAATTCCCCTTATAGAATTCTTAAGAATCGGGGCTCCGAGAATAATCATAACGGGGGTGGTAAGAGCGAGCATAATGTAATTGATCATAGAGGCAACATTTTTTTCAAAGGGATAGAAATAATCCGTGTAGCTAAGCATCATAACGTTCATCGCGAAAAATACGCTAAGCCCAAGCCTTGCAAATATCCAGAGGGCTTCTCCTTCCTCAGCTTTTTCCCCCGTAATTTCATGGACGAGCAAGCACCCATAACAACAGAACAAAACATCTTTTCCGAGCGCCTTTCCAGGAAAGGGTTTTCGGGGAAGAGGGAGTCCACACTGATAGCAGGAGTCTATTGGATGATTCATTCGCCTGAACGCTTAACCAATATCAAAATCTAAAAAGATTTTTTTACATCGAATATGTAGTCTGACCAGTCTCATTTATTTAACCTAGTGGCCAAGTATTTACAGCATTGATTGCTTGTATTCTAGCTTAATGGCCCAAATGAACCTGATGATGCTCAATAAAACCAAAGGGTAAGATTGCGCGGACAATGGTTATGATTCCAAATATAAGTATTACTAAT
>JAKEHC010000169.1 GCA_022615255.1 Candidatus Dadabacteria bacterium
AATTCGTAAAATTTTGGACACCGAAAATTGTGATGAAAACCGCTTCAACATTAGACAATTCCATTGTATACTACTCCGTAGAACGTCTAATGCCCTTAATAATTATATAAATAAGAGAGTCACTTCTTTTAAGTTGCTCATGACGCAAGGATTTGTTAAAAAAATATTTTTTTATTGCGTGTGTATAACAGGGGCGCTACTGCTGAGCTTATTAATTATGGAAGTAGTGTTAAGGTTGTTCTTTCCCCCGCCTCCGATTGTGGATATATCAAGACCTCAAAAAACAATCACAACGAAGCTAATTAGGTATCCAGAATACGGCACGTTATATATTAAGACCGAACGTGGTCTACGCTTGAGACCAAATACAGTAGCTACCATCTATAACCATCCTATCAGCAAGCGAAACATCGTTATCCGTACCAATTCTCTTGGATACAGAAACCCTGAGTTAGAACCAAAAGAGAGAAAACGAATTTTATTTTTAGGTGATTCTATAACCTGTGCCGATTATGTTGATGAAGAAGAGACGTTTGTACGGGTTGTCCAAAGCATTTCAGAGGCTTTTTCTGAGCCTCTAGAAACTGTGAATGCAGGAGTAGGGGCTATAGGATTAGAAAATTACCTCAATATTTTGCAGGAAACAGGATTAAGTATTAACCCGGATATCGTTATTATAGGATTTTATCTTAACGATTTCAAGCCATCTCTTTCTATCAAGTTGTTACACCCGCCGCAAATTTTGCGAAGCAGTTGGTTCTTTAATTACGTGTTCTATGCTTTGTCTGTTGTTAAAGCCTCTCTTACAGGAAGCCTACAAAATATTATTCCGCGTGAAGAAGTTCAAAGTTGGTACGAGGAGATAAATCAAAACTTCGCCTTACTGGAGCCTGCTTATGACGGCACTGATAGGTTTAAAGACCATGTCCTGCAAAAGGTGAATAGTTGGGGAGGGACATGGAGCACAGGGGCTTGGAAAAGGATGTCAGAGACTTTGAGAACCTTAAAAGCTACCCTCAAAAGCGCTGGTGTGACAATGGTGATTGCTGCATTTCCGGTTCGGGATCAAGTATACGAAGAAAAGCTTTATGACTTTCCTCAGCGAAAATTAAAGGAAGTTGCGAAGGAACTTCAAGTTGATGTCATAGACTTGCTACCTACACTTCGAAAGGAAAGGAAACAACCGGTTACACCGCTTTTTTATGACCATTGCCACTATACACCTTATGGTAATAGTGTTATTGCAAAAGGGATATGGGAATTTCTTGCCAAAAAGAGCAAAAAATAAAGAACCTGTTATTAATATTCTATATTTATAAAGCTATTTCTGTTGTTATGATAATTTTCATTCTCTTGATATTTTCATTACTCTTGATTGTTTTGCTAAACTTTGTTTTTATCTGGCATTCTGAGACATAGTAACCTAAACTAGTTGCTGAGTTGGGACTCTATTTTAACTTTTAATATTTACACAAATCCAAAAATGGAAACAAGGGGTGGGTTCCCCTTCACAATTGACTTAACGAAAGTGTATGCTAGTTATTCGGAACAGCTTGTCTCAAGTAAAGCCGTCCTTACTTTTCGGTTTGTTCACGACTGAAAGTTAGCAAGGGGGGGCCCTTCTTCCAGATATTTGTGTGCGCTTAAATAAGTATCAGGGTTTCTCATCATCCTTGCCACGTTAAATATTCTTACAGCAGCCCATGGGTTTCCCCGTATCGTTCCCATAATAACCTTATTAATAAATTCCCATCCTAGCTTCGTGTTCTTGTGTCCCTGGTGGCATAGGTCAGCAAATCTTGTATAAAAATCACGAAGAGGAAGCTTTGTGGGTAGAACAACATGAAGCAGGTCAAAGAGCTGATAGTTTAGCGTTACCAGATCGTTCTTCCTTTCGTCATAAACCTCGGTTCCCGGGAGAGGGGTAAGGATTGTGAATGAAGGTGTAGAAAGCTTATGTTTAATTACATAATTCTTTAGCTTCTCAAAGTCTTCTTCACCCCATTCGGGGTCAACTATAAAAGTAGCCATTGGCCTTATTCCCATTGATTTTACAATATCAAGCGCCTTTTCATTTACATTAGCCTTTGTGTGCTTCTTTACAGATTTTAGACCGTCATCGTCTATCTTCTCAAGACCGAGGAAGATAAAGTCTAGCCCGACTTCCTTCCAAAGCTCTATCACGTCTTTGTGTCGGACAACAATATCTGCCCTTGTTTCGCAGGTGAATCTCTTTTTCACCCCCATTTCTTTGAGTTTAAGGGCAAGTTGTACAGCTGGTTCTTTGTGGAGAAAAGCTATATCATCTGTAAGGAATATGTACTTTTCCTTTACATTTGCTATCTCCTCTGCGAGCTTCTCAGGTGATTTTCCTCTTATCCTTCTTGAATAAAAGACCCAAACGCTGCAAAAGTTGCACTCATAGGGGCATCCTCTGCTAGTCTCGAGAGATGCCATTGGACAGTCAAACCCTATATGGTAGTGTCTTCTGAGTTTCTGAGTGAGGTGTCTGGCTGGGTATGGCATGTCATCCAGATTTCTTATGATCTCACGCGGGGTAAAACCCTGACGGGTCATAACCCCTTTGATCTTGTTTGCATCCCCTCCAAGTTCTAATTCGTTAATCATTTCTTTGGTTGTGATCTCTCCTTCTCCGATTACTACGGCATCCACCCTGCCCTCCAAAAGGTCAGAAGGTAGTAGAGATGTGTGATGTCCGCCTACGAATACGAATGTTTCGGGATTAAGCTCTTTGATAATTTTGGCTATATCTAGGGTCGGATATACATCGGTTGTAAATGAGCAACTTATTCCCGCCGCTTGCGGGGCGAAGTACCTGATTTCTTCGGAGAGCTTTTTTAGACTCTCGATTCTCAGGTCTAGTATTCTTACATCGTGGAGGTCCTCAATGAGGGGGGCGGCGACGTTTTCAAGTCCAAGGGGTTCAGTTATTAGAACCTTACTTAACCCAAGGTTTGTACCTTGATGGGGCTGTATGAGGAGTACTCTCATGGCAACCTCCTGATTTATTAGTTTTGTTCAAGGTATTTATGAGCCTCTAGATAAAGATTCGGGTCCCGCATCATCTGCATCAGTTTGTAGACTTTGAAGGCTATATTAATGTTCTTTCGCTTCAAGTTCTTAAGTATTCTTATAAAAAACCTTGGTCCTAATTTCGTGGTTTTATGCCCGGAGTTGTAAAGATCGGCAAATTTTTCATAAAAACGCTCGAGAGGCAACCCTGTGGGTAGGACGGTATGAAGAAGGTCATACATCAGATAATTCTTTGTGGTAAGCTCGTGCTTCCTCTCATCATAAACCTCAGTGCCGGGGAGAGGGGTAAGTATCGTATATGTAGGAGCTAGCAGTTCATTCACAATAGCGTATTCTTTTAAGCGGTCAAAATCCTCTTCTGTAAACATAGGGTCAACTATAAATGTAGCGATAGGTCTAATACCAAGAGATGTTAAAACCTCGAGGGCTTTGTCATTTGTCGTTGCCTTAGTGCGCTTGTTCACTGATTTTAAACCTTCATCATCTATCTTTTCAATTCCAACAAATACTGTTTTAAGTCCCACTTCTCTCCATAGTTTCAGGAGGTCCCTATTTCTCACGATTAAATCCGCTCTTGTCTCGCATGTATACCGCTTCTTAATGCCGTTCTGTTTAAGGAGAAGAGCGAGTTCTTCAGATTCCTTCCGGTTAATGAATGCTATATCGTCTGTGAGAAATATCTCTTTCTCCTCAATCCCTGCAATCTCCTCTAGTGCCTTCTCAGGGGCTTTCACCCTGGCTTTTCTATCAAAAAAGACCCAGACACTGCAGAAGTTACAGTCAAATGGGCAACCGCGGCTGGATTCTAGAGCGGCCATAGGGCCATCAAACGCCATATGATACCTGTTACGGAGTTTCCTAGTAAGCTGTCTTGCAGGAATAGGAAAGGAGTTTACATCCCTTGCGAGCCCCCTAGGAGTAAAACCCTCCCCACCTCTGTGGGCATGTGTCATGACACCTTTCACATTTGAGGGGTCTTCGCCTTTTTGAAGCTGATTTATAAGTTCTTTTGCTGTAACCTCTCCCTCACCAATTGCTATTGCATCTACCGAGTCTACTAAAAGGTCAGAAGGAAGAAGAGAAGCGTGGTGTCCACCTATAAAAACAAAGATATTCTTGTTAAATGCCCTTATGTGCTTAGCTACTTCAATTGTTGGATAAACATCAGTAGTAAACGAACAGCTTATGCCAACTGCTTCGGGAGAAAATTTCTTAAGCTCTTCCCCCAATCTGGATGGCTTTTCTACCTTCAGGTCTATCATACGCACTTCGTGTCCATCAAGGAGCATAGGAGACGCTATGGACTCTAGTCCTAAAGGCTCAGTCGTCACGATTTTGCTTATTCCAAAGCTTGTCCCTTGCTGGGGCTGAACCAAAAGTACTCTCATAATGGTCTAGCATTATATAATCTTGAGTTTTAAAAAGCAAGGGGGGCGTTAGCTCGTATTAAAATTCCTTGAAACAGGTCTTGTTAGCTCATAATTCGAATTCCTTGAAATAATACACAGTATCGCCTGATTTCAGGAGGTACTGAAGCGATGGAGGAATTTGATATGAAGCTAACTCAGAAATTAGCAAAGCAGTATCATAAGGCTAATAAGAAGATAAAAGGACAAATCCTCTCACAGTATTGTCGTCTAACAGAAGTCAGCAGAAACACTGCTTCAAAGAGATTCTCTAAACAAATACGCAATGTCTATCCTATAGTATTACCATCAAGGAATAAGAGACCGGGTGCG
>JAKEHC010000170.1 GCA_022615255.1 Candidatus Dadabacteria bacterium
CTCAGTCGTTTCGGGATAATACCAGGCAGCATCCCTGTTAACCTCGCCTCCAACCACTATGTCATAATAACTAGCAACCCCTTTCCAGGAGCATGTAGTATGAGTATTACTACTACGAAAATACTGCTTTTTAATAGTTTCAGGGGGAAAGTAATGATTCCCTTCAACGACAATCGTATCGTCACTCTCGGCTAAAACTGCTTTTTTCCAAGTGGCTCGCATGCATGATCCTCCTATGTCATTCAAAAAAGCAATGATTTCTATTTCGCTATTAGATATTATAAAGAATGGAGAAAAAAGTTTAAAGCATGTTGTTACGCACTCCGATATTTCTTGACAACACAATAAAGAAAGGGTAATCCTTTACGGATTGCGATTTTTGAGGGACCTTATGAGCTACGTAAAAGGACTCATATGTAGAGAATGCGGTAAGGAGTATCCAAAAGCCCCTATACATGTCTGCGAGTACTGTTTTGGCCCGCTCGAGGTTACATACGAGTATGATGAGATAAATAAGGTCATTTCAAGGGATATAATCAAAAGCAGGCCACCCAATATATGGCGCTATGCGGAGCTCTTACCTCTTGATACCCCCCCTACGGTTGGAAAACATGTTGGATTTACGCCACTTGTAAGGTCTGATAACCTGGCAAGGGTATTAGGCGTAAGAGAGATTTATATAAAAAACGATGCCGTCTGCTTCCCTACCCTCTCATTCAAAGATAGGGTGGTTTCAGTAGCCCTTTCTAAAACTAAGGAATTTGGGTATAAAACTGTAGCCTGTGCTTCTACAGGAAACCTAGCGAACGCGGTTGCTTCGCTTTCCGCATCCGGCAGGCTTGAGAGCTACCTATTTATCCCATATGACCTAGAGCAGTCAAAGATAATTGGAACCACTGTTTACGGAGCCAATCTTATAGGGATTAATGGTAGTTATGACGATGTAAACCGCCTTTGTAGCGAGGTTGCAGGAAGATTCGGCTGGGCTTTTGTTAATATTAACATCCGTCCCTACTACGCTGAAGGTTCTAAGACATTTGGTTTTGAAATAATGGAACAACTCGGTTGGCGCGTTCCAAAGCATATCGTCGTGCCGATGGCGAGCGGCTCCTTAATCACAAAGATTTGGAAGGCCATAAATGAGTTTGATAAACTGGGTCTCATAGATATAACGGAAACAAAGATTTATGGAGCACAAGCAGCAGGGTGCTCTCCCATCACTACGGCGGTAAAAAACGGTTGGGAGATATTTAAACCTGTGAAACCAAATACAATTGCAAAATCTCTTGCCATAGGCAACCCTGCCGATGGATACTACGCAATGAGGGTAATGATAGAAAGTGGTGGTTTCGGTGAAGATGTTACAGATGAAGAGGTCGTTCATGGAATGAAGCTGCTTGCGGAAACCGAGGGAATATTTACAGAGACGGCGGGTGGCGTAACGATGGCAGTTACTACAAAACTTATCAAAAACGGTATCATACCAAGAGACGAATCAATAGTCGTATCGATTACCGGAAACGGTCTTAAAACCCAAGAGCCGCTTATTGGTAAAGTATCAAACCCCCATATCATAGGAGCGAAGCTAGAGGAGTTTGAAGAACTGTATAACAGAATAAACCATCGACAAAAAGAAGGAGGTAAATGAAATGCCGTCAGTAAGAATTCCTACTCCGCTTAGAAGACTCACAGGGGAAAAAGATGAGGTAACGATAAACGCTGAAGATATACGAGAACTCATTGAAGCGCTCGAAAAGCAGTTTCCCGGAGTGAAAGAGAGGCTCTGTGATGAAAGTGGAAATGTAAGGAGATTCATAAATCTATATGTCAACAATGAAGACATAAGATTTCTAAAGGGGATTGAAACGGAGCTTAAAGAGAGTGACATCGTATCGATTATCCCAGCTATTGCAGGTGGCAAAGAGAAAGTATTATTAGCCACGAATGAACACGGATGAGCGCGAATTATTTATTTTTGCTAAATAAAATCTTTTTCGACTCCACCCAAATGCCTTACACACTAAATGGATTTTGGCTTCGTCAAATTGCCCTGCCCGCTACATGCATTTTTCGTGTCTATTCCCAGCTAAATAAAACCTTATGAGCCCGCTTGACGTAGTTGGAATCGGTCAGGTCTGCGCGGACTACCTTGGAAAGGTCCGATATTATCCCGAAATTGAAGGAAAGGTAGAATTAGAGGAAGTTGGTATCAAGAGCGGAGGACCAACAGCCACAGCACTTTTGGTTCTCGCTCTATTAGGATTAAAAGTCGCTCTTATTGGCAAAGTAGGGGACGACGATCTTGGAAGAATCCTTATTAAGGATCTTCAAAAAAAGGGAATAGACACCTCGGGAATATTAATACAAAAATATAAGAAAACGCAATTCTCTTTCATCCCGATTGAAAAGCAAGGCGGAAGGCGTACTGTTTTCTGGTCCAAGGGAACAATTACCCCCCTTAAATCAAGAGATATAAGAAAAGAACTCATAACTCGAGCAAGGGCAATTCATCTTGATGAGCTATTTATTGAGGCTAATATCGAAGCCGCCAAAATAGCAAAGAAATCAGGGGTCATCATC
>JAKEHC010000029.1 GCA_022615255.1 Candidatus Dadabacteria bacterium
CTGAAGGTCCTTCGCTTCTATCCTATCATCCTTAGCCTCTATTATCGCACGCTCTATGATATTTTCCAGCTCCCTTACATTTCCAGCGTAATCTTGATCCAGCAGGACATGCCAAGCCTCCGGAGAAAGTTCTTTAATATCCCTGCCTAGCCCTTTTCCTTTATTTTCAAGGAAATGCGCAACTAGAAGAGGGATATCGTCTTTTCTCTCCCTTAAAGGGGGAAGCTCGATCGTGATAACGCTAAGTCTGTAATACAGATCCTTTCTAAAGGTTTCATTATCTAATGCTTTTTTAAGGTCTCTATTTGTAGCCGCAACTATTCTTACATCTACTTTTATCGGTGTTCTTCCACCCACCCTCTCAAATTCCCTCTCCTGAAGGAATCTCAAAATCTTAGTTTGAAGCCATGGGCTCATATCGCCTATCTCATCGAGAAAAAGGGTCCCCCCATGTGCGCCCTCAAATTTTCCTACCTGCGTTCTCAGCGCTCCTGTAAATGCACCTTTCTCATATCCAAAAAGCTCACTCTCAAGGAGTGTATCAGGCAGCGCGGCGCAGTTTATAGTGACGAAAGGCCCCTTCTTTCTTTTACCTGTCTCATGTATTTCCCTTGCCACAAGCTCTTTACCCGTTCCGCTCTCACCGAGGATAAGAACAGTTGAATCAGTATTAGCCGCTTTCTCTATGGAAGAGAATACCTCCTCCATCTTCGGGCTCTTACCGACGATGCTATTATATACATGTTGGCTATGCCTGGTAGAACGAACCTCTTGGGCGATTTTTCTGCCCTCGAGCCCCCTCTCGACAACAGAGAGAAACTCTTCGTTTCCAAAAGGCTTGATCAGATACTCAAAGGCTCCGCCCTTCATTGCCTCAATAGCTGACTTTACGCTTGAATATGCAGTCATGATAACGATCGGCATATCCGAGTGAGTGTATTTTATCCTTTTTAAAAGCTCCAAGCCGGTCATTCCTGGCATAGATAGGTCTACAACCATCAAATCTATCTCATTTCCCCCTATATATTTAAGTGCCTGGTCACCGCTTAAAGCATAAGACACGTCGTATTTCCCTTCACCCAGAAGAAGGATCTGAAGGGAGCGGCACATCCTGGTTTCGTCGTCTACAATTAGAATTCTTGGCTTCATTACAATCTTTTATATTATCACATCAATTATTAGTGATGAAGCCTTTTGCTACATTTCTCTCTAAACCGGGTATCTCCTTCCCTTCCACTGAATCTCTCCCCTAATTTCATCCCTATAAGCTGAGATTAAAAACAAGGTAATTGAAGCCGCTACACCTAAAGGATATAAAAAAACTGACCTATTTGGATAATTAAGCTCATTAAACCTCTTCCACTGGATGAATAATATGAGGGACACCAGGCATGATGCTGAAATGAAAAATAAAACATTTATAAATACCGGCTCTAATAAAATCATAAGGAATGAATAAAAATACAGGATAAATGGTAGCAAGGAAAAAAATAAAAGCCTTAGAACAATCTTGAAAAGGGATTTTAAGTTATGACCGACCAAGATAAAGAGGTTTTTTGTCCAGCCCTGGACTATTTCCCCAAGAGACTTATACATTCTACAACGAACGATTCCCTTACCGTAAGAGAAGTAGACTCTGAACCCCTTTTGCTTAACCTTTTCCGCTAAAGCGACATCTTCTAATATTTTGTCCTTTATCGCTTCGTGTCCCCCTATACTTTCGTAAACACCTCTTTTAACCAGAATAAACTGCCCATTTGCGGCGGCGATATCAGTATTGAGATTATTAACCTGACTGTAATTGAATCTAGAGCTTAAGAACTCATATATAACAGGCTGGATTGAGGCTTCCCAGAATCCAGAAAGTACCTGCTCAGGGCTAAAGGAAACCATATCTACGTTATTTGATAA
The DNA here is from genome assembly GCA_022615255.1 of Candidatus Dadabacteria bacterium. Classification (GTDB taxonomy): domain Bacteria; phylum Desulfobacterota_D; class UBA1144; order Nemesobacterales; family CSP1-2; genus CSP1-2. The sequence goes on from JAKEHC010000029.1 coordinate 1,912, forward strand.
CCCAAACGATAACGCCTTTGATATCGCATCCGGGTAAAGCTCAGTGTCAGCGTCAAGGAAAAGAAGCCACTCACCAGTAGCCTCTTTCATACCTAAATGAAGGGCGTAGTTCTTTCCTATCCAGCCCTCAGGAAGGTTCGTATTTTTAATTAGCTTTAACCTTCCGTTTTTTCTTTGGATAGCCTTAACTAATTTAGATGTACCGTCAACCGATCCATCGTCTATTATGACGACCTCTAATTCCTTGTAGCTCTGGTTAATTATCGATGTCAGGCACTGAGATATGTTTTCCCTTTCATTTCTAGCCGGGATAATAACAGATACCAGGGAAGATTTTACTACACCGGTTAGCTCTGAATTAAAAGGGGAATTATAAGAAGAGAGAGCCCTATTTTTTACCTTCTCCCTTATCCAGAATATATATATAAGAAAAAGTGAAATAAATAATAGGTACATAACGGCTTGAATTTACTACAATAAGGACTTATTTACAACATGAGAGCTTTATAGATTGAGCTCGGCAATTATATATCTTTATGCCTACATTTGACAAAACTGAGTTATTGACCTAAACTTAGTTGTTCTGCAATAAATGGAACTGGGCCCATAGCTCAGTTGGTAGAGCTCCCGGCTCATAACCGGAGGGTCCCTGGTTCGAATCCAGGTGGGCCCATACGTTATTGGAGTTCTGGATTTCTAAATGGCGATAGAGAGTTACAAAAATAGTTGCACCACCTACATACTATCTTCTTATGCACCTTCCATAATAGAATCATTCCAAGACGTCATATATACAAAATTAAAACAAGGAGGTAAAAATGAGGGACCAGATTTCCGCCCTTGAGGCACTTCAACAGCTTGATTTGGAACTTGGGGTGTTGGAAGACGATCTAGAAAAATACCCTCAAAAGATATCTAGACTCAATGAGGAAATAGAGGATATTAAAAATTCCTTAGCCAAAGCAAAAGAAGAATTCAATCAGTTACGGAAAAAGAAGACAGAGCGCGAGCTAGAGCTAGCCGGGAATAAAGATAAGATAAAAAAGACTGAGGTAAAGCTCTTTGAGATAAAAACATATAAGGAATATGAGGCTCTTCAAAAAGAGTTGAGCGAGGTTAAAAGGATTAATGCAGACCTAGAAGAGAATATAATAAAGGAGATGGAAACCCTTGAGGAATTAGAGGCGCTGGTTAAAGAAAAGGATAATGCGCTTAGTGAAAGGGCAAAGGAATACGAGAATGCAATAAACGGCTATAATCTCGAGATCAATGAGATAAAAAAGGCATATGAAACTAAGAATCAGGAAAAGAAAAAGCTTGCCTCACTAATTAATCCTGATGCACTTTCACTCTATGAAAGAATCAGGAGAAGAAACGGCGTTGTGCTTGTACAAGCCAGGAATGAGCTTTGTACAGGATGTAATATGAATATCCCCCCGCAGCTCTTTAACGAGGTCCTCACCAGTACCAGGATGATCCAGTGCCCAAACTGCCATAGAATTCTATACTGTGAAGAAACAACCGAGGCTGAACTACAGACAGCTTGATCTATCCTTAAATATATTGACTTCGTTTCTTGAGATCTATATAGACGGTGCTTCGAGAGGTAACCCAGGCAGGTCTGGCGCCGGCATATTTATTAAGGATACAAACGGCGGTATTCAGAGTATAAAGAAATATCTTGGGATTCTTACAAACAACCAGGCTGAATACGAAGCCCTAATTAATGCCTTAAGGGCAGCAAAAGAGCTTAAAAAAACCCACCTAAAGATCTACTCAGATTCATTACTTCTAGTCAATCAAATAAACGGAAGTTGGCGCGCCCGTGATTCCAATATACAGGCCCTCTTTAAAAAGGCTAAAGGCTTAATTAAGGGATTTAAGCAGGTCGAAATTCACCACATACCCAGGGAATTAAATAAGGAAGCGGATCGGCTTGCAAATGCTGCAATAGATGAATATCCTTAAATACTAAGGCGAGTGGACCGTGAGATCGCTGGCCCTTCCAACACGAAACGGCTGGAGGAAAGTCCGAACTCCATAGGGCAGGGTGCTGGGTAACACCCAGGTGTCGTGAGACAACGGAAAGTGCAACAGAAAACAAACCGCCTATGTTTTTCCATAACTATTGGAAAAACAGGCAAGGGTGAAAAGGCAGTGTAAGAGACTACCGCGCAGGGTGGTGACATCCTGCGGCTTGTAAACCCCACTCGGAGAAAGACCAAATAGGGAGGCGACTGTTTCCTTTCAAGAGGGAGCAGGCAGGTTGCCCGCCTGAGGCTTCCGGGTAGGTCGCTTGAGGCATCCAGTAATGGATGTCCCAGATGAATGATCGCACAAGACAGAATTCGGCTTATAGGTTCACTCGTCCTTGTAAAAGAGTTGTTCGTGAATTGTGATTCAGGGTTCGAGATTCGCGGTTCGTGATTCTTTACATGATGCACGATTCAAGATACACAACTAGCTAAATCTCACCTTAACAAACTCCCTCTTTCCGATCTTCACCTTTAGGAGTTCTTTAGAAGGTAAAAGTGCCTTTGGGTCGGCGATCTTCTGTCCGTCCACTATCACGCCCCCCTGCTCTATCAACCTCTTTGCTTCCCCTCTACTTTTGACCCTTTGAGATGTGAGAAGCACCAGGTCTAATATAGTTGTCCCGTTTGTTCTAATAAGCGTTATCTCTTTTGCATCCTCAGGAAACTGCCTTTCAGAAAACCTAACCTCAAATTCCCTTTGAGCCTGAACAGCACTCTCATCCCCGTGAAACCAGGAAACAAGCTCTAAAGCAAGAGCCTTTTTAGCATCCATAGGATGCCATTCTTCTTTCATCCTTTCGATTTCTTTCTGAGGTTTTTGGCTAAGAAGATCATAATACCTCCACATAAGCACGTCCGAGATAGACATAACCTTACCGTACATCTCCTCCGACGAGTCCTCAATAGCTATATAGTTCCCAAGCGATTTAGACATCTTCTGAATGCCGTCTAACCCCTCCAGGATGGGCACTAGAATCGCCACCTGCGGTTCTTGTTTGAAATACCTCTGAATGTCGCGCCCAAGAAGGATATTGAACCTCTGATCCGTGCCCCCGAATTCAACATCCGCTTTTACATTTACTGAATCATATGCCTGAATCAGAGGATAAAGGAACTCCCTTAATGTAATAGTGGCGCCGGAGGTATGACGCTTTTTAAAATCCTCTCTCTCGAGCATTCTGGCAACGTTCTCGAGGGATGCAAGCGTCAACACCTCTTGAGCTCTCATCTCCTCTAGCCATGCGGAATTAAATAGAACCTCTGTTTTATCCTTCCTTAAGATTTTAAAAACCTGTCTTTCGTATGTCTTAGCGTTAATAGCGACCTCTTTCCTTGTCAACGGAGGCCTGGTTTCCGTCCTTCCAGAGGGGTCCCCGATCATTGCCGTAAAATCCCCGATAAGAAAAATGACTGTGTGCCCTAAGTCTTGAAAGTTCCTGAGCTTTTTTAAGATTAGGGAGTGTCCAAGATGAAGATCCGGCGCCGTTGGGTCAAATCCAGCCTTTATTCTAAGCGGCTTTCCTACATCCACTGATTTCTTTAACTTGGAAAGGAGCTCTTCTTCGGAGATTATTTCCGCAGTCCCTCTTTTAATGATTTCAAGCTGCTTTTCAGCACTGATCATTGACATACTAATAAATCCATTCCCCCGAATTTCGATGTTAAATATATTACATTCAAGCCCTATGTCAAAAAAAGTAAGAGCTATAAGATAATGTACTTGAAAAAATCCTTTATAGTTCTTACAATTATAGCTTTGCGGAGGTCACATGCCTATGAGAAGAGGAGAGAGAGTTTATTACGTTAAGGATTTAATCCAATCGGTACCTCTTCATCCGCCAAATAGGATATTCGAAGAGCTTGAGCGGCTAGGTTACAGAGGTCAACCAGGAGCCAGGCGCGCCGTGTCGCTTGCCGCATACCGCCACGTAAAGAGGCTAAAGCTCTTACACACTAAAAAGGTTCCAAGACCTGAGCTTCCTCCAAGACCCAACTCGGTTCTGATGGGTCCAACAGGATGCGGTAAGACATATCTGATTGAGCTTCTATTCGGCGAAATATTTAAAATCCCTTTTGTCATAGTGGATATGACGAAGTTCACTGAATCCGGTTATGTAGGAGATGATGTTGTAAACATACTCGTTCAGCTTGTCTACTCTGCAAATGAAAGCATTGATGTTGCCGAATGCGGTGTTGTTGTGCTGGACGAATTTGATAAAATTGCCGGTGCATTCAGCACAGCGAGGTTCGCCGGACAAGGAACTACAAAGGACGTTTCCGGATACGGCGTCCAGAGGGAGCTTCTCAAAATACTCGAAGGGGCGGATGTGCAGATCCCGCTTGACTTCGGGTTCTCAAGCCGTGGTCCTAGGGCACTGATATCTACTAGAGATATAACCTTTTTCGCAGTTGGTGCATTCTCCGGAATAAGAGGCTTATTTGAAAAAGGAAAGATGGGGTTTCTTCAAAAGCTTGACGAGGATGGAGAGGGTGATGAATCAATAGCATATAAGATAAGCGAAGAAGAAGCGGATGATGTGACAAGGTTTCATCTATTTGGATTCCTTCCAGAGCTTATCTCAAGGTTCAATAGAATCGTTCCGTTCTCCCCTCTTGATAAGGAAACGCTAAAGGATATCCTTCTTATCAAGATTCAGAAATATAAAAAGGAGTTTGAGGAAGAGGGATTCCAGCTCCACATTGAACCAAAGGTGGCGGATTTCGTAATAAAAGAGGCGCTCAAGAGACAAACGGGCGCTAGGGGGTTGGATGTTCTTATCTCTAAACATCTGGAAGAGGTAGCATTTGAGATATTCGGTAAGAGTGACGAGGGAGAGGTAACGCTTACCGTATCCTCCGGAAAGGTTTCTCACATTGTAAAGAGGCGCGCATGACGGATTCGCCAAGCTCGCTAAAGACGGTATCGATTGTAAGCCTCGGCTGCTCTAAAAACCTCGTAGACAGCGAATTAATCTTAGGCTCACTCAAGAAGGCAGGCTACGAAACCTCATCTGAAAGTGACGCTGATTTAATAATCGTAAACACATGCGGGTTTATCTCCGAAGCAAAGAAGGAATCCATAAACACGATAATCGAGCTATTACAATATAAACGTCAGGGCAGTTGTAGGAAGCTAATCGTTACAGGATGCCTTGTAGAGAGATATGCAGATGAGCTTAAAAGACAGCTTCCCGAGGTAGACGCATTCTGGGGCACAGGCGACCTTCTAAAGATCGGGGAGATTATAGGAAAGAATGAAATTAAAAAAATCCATAAATCAGCCCCAGGAACGCTTTACGACCCGGATAGCCCGAGGGTTCTTACAACACTCCCACACACAGCCTACGTAAAGGTCTCTGAAGGTTGCTCAAGAACATGCTCATTCTGCATAATTCCGAAACTCAGGGGGATTATGAAAAGCAGAACGGTTGAGTCTATTATCGGTGAAGTAAGAATTCTAGCCAACCTCGGAGTAAAGGAGATCAACCTAATCGCCCAGGATATGACAAGCTACGGAAGGGATATCGGAACTAACTTGGAGACCCTCCTTAGAGGGCTTGTAAATGTAGACGGCATAAGATGGATAAGGCTTCTTTACTGTTATCCATGGGGGTTTACCGATTCCCTCGTGAAGATAATTCGAGAAGAAGACAAGATACTAAACTACATAGATATGCCTCTTCAGCATATAAACGATAGGATCCTGAAACTCATGGATAGAGGGACAACGAGTATTAGAATTATAAATATTATTAATAAACTCCGTAATGAAATTCCAGAGCTAACCCTTCGCACCACATTCATAGCAGGATTTCCCAGCGAGACAGAAGAGGAATTTAAAGAGCTTCTTGATTTTGTGGAAGAGGCACAATTTGAGAGAGCTGGAGCATTTAAATACTCTCAAGAAGAGGGAACTAAAGCAGGCGATATGTCCCATCAAATCCCTGATGAGGTAAAAGAGGAGAGATACGAAAGGCTTCTCGAGGTTCAATCAGAGGTTTCCCTAAATAAAAACAGAGCGCTTATTGGGACAGTCCACGAAGGCTTTATCGAAGGCAGAGAGAACGGCAACTACATAGCCAGAATCCCATCACAAGCACCAGAAGTTGATGGGGTTACATACATAAAAAGGAATAAGAAACTAAAAGTCGGCGACCTGGTGAAAGTCTCAATCACCGATGCGGATATTTATGATTTGTTCGGGGAAGTGGTGAGTTAAGTATCACCTTACCGCATCTTTCTACCCTCTTAATAAAACATCTATCCACATTTATCGTTAAAAATACTTGATTTCTCGCCCCCCAATATGGTATCTAAGACTTAGAGATACCGATTCTATAAATTAGTTGTGTAAGGGCAATTGGCTGCGCCGAAATCCCCGGTCCACTACCCGCATTTTAGCTACCCTGAATTGCCCATACATACCAAATCTATGCAAGAGGGTGGAAGAAAATGATGATAACAAAAACCTTTCTCAAACATAATTTGTTGAGTCTTTTTATGCTTCTAATTGTGGCTCATTTATTATCGTGCGGTTTCCAGCCAGGAGAAGGAAACATTTGTAAGGCAATCGAGGATTTCCCTCTCACAGAATTGACCGAGCAGAATGTTACAGACTTATTTCAAGAAGATGGAACGCTAATTGCCAAGCATGGATTCGGCTGTGCGAAGGACGACAATGGCGGGTTTATAAAGGTCGAGCAAAGTCTTCCCATTCCGAGATATGCTAATAAGGCTACTGTTTTTGTTAACGGCTGGAGAATGAATTACCTCGATGATGACCATCCTGTTAGAGGGCTTACAACCCTTGTAGGCAAAATCAGGTTTCAGGACGGAATGCTTGTATGGAATGCTGTAGGCGCACTTGGAGAAAATGATTTCGATGATGGATATAACTGGTGCTACTACTTTACTGCTATCGCCTGGAACGACGCAAACCTTAATGTGATAGTTGACCATGACGATGCTGACCAATTTTGTAGATATGGTACGGAAAGCGCAGATAACTTTTTTTACGCTGAAAATAAAGGAACTACCACAGCCCTTTCGTCCTTCCCTACTTTTATAAAGAACCTAGATTTCGCTTTAACTGAAAATGTAGCAATACTTCCCCGAGGATTTGGATTTCAATGGAATGATGATGACCATCACCTGCTTCAAACGGCTTACAACATGGACCATAGCGAGGTGACACTCGAGTATAAAAAGAAATATAAAAAGGCGGATCAGGAAGTGAGCCCAGAATTGCCAAATCCTGCGAGCCTCGTTCTTGGAGGCTTTGTGAATTGGGATACATACGTTATTTTAAAAGATAACGCTCTGAGGAGAGACTACAGTTTTGGTGAAATGGTTTCAGGCTTAGGCGGAAGTGACGTGGGGATACTGCACCAACCTTTTTCGATACTACCTGTCGAAGATACAGGCATATTCGATCCATGTATATGGGAAGGAGGGGCGGAACAGCAGGAGTTCGTGATTGAGAATATTCAATATGAATATGCGATACCCATGCTTACGGGCTGGGATTTGTGGTTTTGCGACGATGAGCACATAAAGGAGGTTGGTATATGGATAGACAGCATGGAGTGGAACCCTCCAGGTTCTACTGCAGGGACATTACGCTATAAGCTGTCTTCCAGGTTAAGAGATGAGAATAGTTGGCCAGGTCATTCCTACCGTCATAAAGTCACCATACTCGGACTAAAGCCGGTGGCTGCAGCAAGGCAGGCGGCGCCGGATTTAGTGCCTTTTAGTCCATCAGGTAACTCCGATGTGGCATTTTGCAGATTAGAGCCGGGCAGGAAGCTGAGAGTTACAGTCAAAAATCAGGGAAATGCCGATGCGAGTGCCTCGAAAACAACAGTTACTTTTGGGGATATACCGGTCACCGTGAATACTCCTCCAATTCCTAAAGATGGATCCGTTGACATTTTGTTCGATGTTCCCGCAACCTGCTTCAGCGCAGATTGCTTCTTCAAAATTACAGTTGATTCCAACAGCCAGATAGGCGAATTAAATAATGAGGGAAACAACAGTGCTAACGGCACCTGCATAGGCTGACGTTGTTTGAATACCCTTCAGTTTACTAATATACTCCATTCAAATGAGAATAGTATTTATGGGAACGCCTGAGTTTGCTGTGCCATCTCTAAGGGCATTAATCGAATCAGGAGAGAAGGTCGTCGCAGTTGTTACTCAGCCCGATAAACCTAAGGGGCGGGGACTTGAGGTTCTTCCGCCTCCTGTAAAGGTTCTTGCTGAAAAATTTGCTATTCCTGTTTTACAACCGGCTAAGATTAAAACAGAGGAATTCTTTAACGAGCTTAAAGAATTTAATCCTGATCTAATCTGTGTCACTGCCTACGGAAAAATACTACCTAAGAATATACTCGACCTCCCCCCTAACGGTTGTATCAATGTCCACGCATCGCTTCTTCCCAAATATAGGGGAGCGGCGCCGATTAACTGGGCGATAATAAGGGGAGAAAAGGTTACTGGAATTACTATTATAAAGATGAATGAAGGGATGGACACAGGCGATATGCTCCTTAAAAAAGAACTGCCCATTGATGATGAAGACAACGGAGAAACCCTGTCAGAGAAGCTTTCCGAGTTAGGAGCTAAGCTCCTGATTGAAACCATAAGCCTTCTCAAGGAGGGAAGGACCAACCCCATTCCTCAGGACCACTCAGCGGCTTCATACGCGCCGATGCTTAAAAAGGAAGACGGAAAGATATACTGGAATAAATCAGCAGAGGAGATCAGGAACCTGATACGCGGAGCCATTCCCTGGCCCGGAGCATATACTAGCCTTGATGGGAAATTACTAAAGGTATATAAAGCCAGAGTTTCCGAGGGTGAAGGAGAGCCGGGAGAGGTGATAAAATCCGAGTCCAAGATTTTAAGGGTTGCAACAGGAAAAGGCGCTCTTGACCTCATAGAAATTCAAATCGAGGGAGGAAGAAGACTAGAAACAGAGGCTTTCTTAAGGGGGAAAAAAATCAAAGAGGGGACGATATTGGAGGAGCCCTAAATACTCAACACCACCTCGAAAAAACCAATCTTTATTTTACTCGCAACCCCATTCTTCCAGCATATATCTCTTGCCACATTCAGCATCTCTTTAGGGACTAGGAGAACTAGCTGTGCCCCTAGATTTGACATATCTCTCCACTCCTTTACCTCTTCTTCATTAATCGTTTCCTTAGTCTCTACCTCCGCTATCAACACAATCTGACCGTAGTTCACAAAAACCACATCGGGATAATACCCTTTAAGCTCAAAATTCTTTTCTTCTCCCGGATTGGTGTGGACTTCTTTATAGAGCCTTGAATACTTCTCCTTTATCTTACTGATAACCCAGTCATGGAGAAACTGCTCATCCTTAGACCGCCCCATACTTTTCTCCCCACTTTAGCTTGGTCTTGAGAACCGTGAAATAATCCCTGAAGGGCGATTTAATCAACTTAACAGATATGTCAGCCTTTTTCACCTCAACGATGTCATTTATCATCAGGTTTACTCCAACCTGTCCATCCAGTGTCAGGTAAATATCCGGTGTATCCGTAAGGACCTTTACCCTTATTGTAGTTTCATTTGAAACAACAAAGGGACGGTCTGTAAGGGTATGGGGACAGATCGGGGTTATTATTGTAAGGGGTAACGTTGGATAAACAATAGGACCTCCGGCAGAAAGCGAATAAGCAGTGGAGCCTGTTGGGGTTGAAAGGATTATCCCATCTGCCTTGAATGTGGTTATATGGTAGCCATTTACGTATATTGCAAGATCAATTACTCTTGCAACTGCTCCTTTGTTGATCACCACATCGTTAAGAACCACATAATTCCCTATCCGCTCACCCCACCTATGAATGGTTGCAGAAAGCATTTCCCTCTTTTCAACCTCATATTCGCCTGAAAGAATAAATTCCATCATTGGGTGTAGTTCTTCTATAGTAATCTCGGTAAGGAAACCCAATCTTCCAATATTTACACCCAGGATTGGAATGCCGTATTTAGAGACGAGTCGGGAGACCCTGAGTAATGTACCGTCGCCGCCAAAGACTAGAACCATATCCACGGATTCAGGGAGTTCTGTATATGGAATAGAGTTTGGATGGTTTATTATCGTTCCGAGTTCCTTCTCTAAATAAACCTTAACACCTCTTTTCTCAAGCCAGTCAGATAGCTCCTTTATAATCTCAAAGGTTTCTTCCTTATGCGTTCTTCCTATGATTCCTATTCTCAACACTCTCATGCCTCCTGTTCAATCATCCGCCTCTGGTTGAATTTTCTCAGGTCTAAGGGGTGTGAATATAATATACGTAGGTGATTTAAAGAATCAAATACCACAAGGGGGGAAACAAGATACATGATGCACGATGAAGGATCCACGAATCATGCATCTTTCATCATAATATTCGTAGCCAAATATTGGAAAGAGAGCGAAGGTTTAACACCACGGCAAAAGATAAGGAGGGTTTTCTAAGCGTTCGGCTCACCCGTCAGAGAGGATGATGACGAAGCCATGCTCACCAACGCTATTTAAACATTTCCCCCACACTTACTCGCCTCTCGATGCGTGTACATTCGCACTGAACTAATCACATACATAGGGGTTCAATCACCGATAATAGCGTAGAGACATGCCGTGGCATGTCTCTACAATAAGAAAAAATTTCCCCCTTTGTAAAGGGGGATTCAGGGGGATTTAGGGGAAGTTAAAATTTATCTCACACCTTGTTCTCATGTCTATACCAGAGCCTCCGTTGCATCCATCTATCCCATTTCCACCATCTATCTTATCGTTTCCACTATCTCCAAATAACTTGTCAATACCATTACCTCCGCAGATTACGTCGTTGCCGCTAACGCCATGTATGGTATCGTCTCCACCTAAACCGTGTATGACGTCTGGTCCCAGTGTTCCATAGATAGTATTCTTTCCCGCGCTACCAACTATAGTAGCGGTTTTCCCCTGGCATGTGATTGTATTATCACAGGCGTCACCTGATCCATCTTCATCAAGATCAGCCTGAGTAGGATTAAAATCATCAGGGCAGTTGTCACAAACGTCTCCTACTCCATCTGCTATTAATCCACCCGGGTCTGTGTCTGTATCAGCCTGGTCTTCGTTGGAATCATCAGGGCAGTTGTCACAAACGTCCCCTACTCCATCCCCGTCTGCATCAGCCTGGTTTGCATTAGCCTCATCTGGACAATTGTCGAAATTGTCGAATTCGCCATCTCCGTCTGTATCAGGGGGAACGACAGCAACCCCGAGTGGGCTTTTTCCCGTAGGACCCTGATTTCCGTCATTAAAGTCGCTGAGAAGCGTCCTATTACCGTTCATAGGGTTTACCCTGTATAATTTTCCCCTCGCTCCTGCTTCATTAAGGCTAGTACGGGCTGCTACTAGAATCGTTCCATTACCCTCCACTGCTAGTCCCTCCCAACCTATTCCGTTAATTGCTCCCTGGCTTCCGTTTCCAAAGTTGCTGAGAATTGTCGTCACACCTGTTACCGGGTCTATCCTGAATAAAGCATCGGGGCCAGGGTCTTCATCATCAATGCCCGTAGCCAGGATCTGACCATTGCTCTCTACCGCTACTCCACGTGGGGATTGCCCTACAGTAAACCCCATATCGTTCCTAAAGTCACTGAGAAATACCCTGTCACCAGTATTTTGGTCTACCCTGTATAACAATCCCACGCCTCCAGATAAAACAGCATCGAATAATATCAAAATCTTCTTTGTGCTCTCTACCGCTACGTCATTTGCGCCATCGTCGCACTGATTATCTCCCATACTTCCCTCTCCAAAGTCGCTGAGAATCGTCCTATTACCTGTCACCGGGTCTATCCTGAATAATGCATGGCATTCTCCATTACCTCCATCCTGTTCCGATACCAAGATCTGCCCTGTGCTCTCTACTGCTACTCCAAATGGGTCAATTCCCGTAGGTCCCTGATTTGCGTCCCCAAAATCGCTGAGAACTGTCCTATTGCCCGTCATTGGGTCTACCCTGAATAACGCTCCTTCACCGCCATTCATTTCTGTAGGGACATCAATTTCACTGTCTATTACCAGAATCTGACCTGTACTCTCTATTGCTACTCTACGTGGTAAAGACCCTTTAGTCCCTTTAGTTCCGTCTCCAAAGTCGCTGAGAATTGTCCTATTACCTGTCGCCGGGTCTACCTTGAATAGCACCCCCCTATCGTCTGTGCCAGCTTGAGAGTCTATTACCAGAATATC
>JAKEHC010000030.1 GCA_022615255.1 Candidatus Dadabacteria bacterium
AGAATATTGATGGTGATTTCATGACTATATGGCATCTTTTGACATCGAATTGGAACTGGGAACCTTGGGTCCTGATTTTGTGCGCTTTGCTGATTTTGAGCTATATAGCAGTTATTCGCTTTCGACTTACGAAAACTGCTTTTTCCTTTATTACGGGTGTCTTCTTGCTTCTTCTTACCCTAGTGTCTCCGATAGGTATGCTAAGCCACAACTACCTTTTTAGCGCACACATGGTTCAGCATATTTTTCTCCTTCTGATTGTGCCTCTCCTACTACTCATCGGCATTCCAACTTGGCTAGCCAGGAGGGCACTTAATTGGTCACAGTTTGGAAATGTTATTCGAGTGCTAAAAAAACCGCTAGTCGCATGGCTATCCGGGGTAGGCGCTATGTGGGTATGGCACCTTCCACTCCTTTATAACGCAGCGCTCGGGAACCAAGGTCTTCATATCGCACAACAGTTAACCCTTCTAGCGATGGGAACCATCTTTTGGTTGCCGGTATTCGCACCGCTCGATGAATGGCGACTTACCCCGCCGTTTGCAACCCTATATCTCTTCTCTGCTTGTATCAGCTGTACAGTTCTAGGCATATTAATAACCTTTGCCGGAGTCGGTATCTATCCCCTATATCTAAGCCCCATTGATACACACGGCATATTACCATTTCTTAGAAATGAGTTGTACCTAACCCCAGAAGTCGATCAACAGATAGGCGGGCTAATAATGTGGGTACCTTGTTGCTTGATTTATCTTTCTGCCAGCATGATCGCCATAGCACGTTGGTATAAGACACCGGAAAGAGATGTTATACCGTCTGCATCGCAAAGCAATAGAGAAGGCATCACGACTTCTACGACAATTGAGTAAAGCCGATCTTAGTAACGAGTTTTTAGGATGAAAGGACTCAGTTAACAGGATGACTGATAAAGAGAGCGAGATGGAAAGGAGAAACACAATGGATGAGAAAGGAAGCGAATTCCAGGCTCCGAGCGCGCTGTCAAGAATGGTAAAGGAAATTCCGCCCGGCTGGCATAAACCTAAACCCGAAACCCTGCCGAAACCGGGATACTGGCCTGCCATGATGGCGCTCGGTATCGTCTTACTATTATGGGGATTTGCACTTGGATTCAATGAGGTGGTTAGCAGCTCAATGGTAATGTCCGGCATAGGCCTGGTCGTTTTTATAATTTCCCTCGCAGGATGGATAGGAGACGTTAGAGATGAAGCAAAACATGATAACAAGTGAGTGCAGTCGTAGGCAATTCCTTGCCAAGCTTAGCATAGCTTTAAGCAGCATTGCTGGAACGCTCGTCGCGATTCCAGTTGTAGGCTCTATCATTGCACCCTTATTTCAAAAAAAGCCAGAGACCTGGCGAGCTGTCGGAGCAATAGAGAGCTTCAAGATCGGTGATACAGTAAAGGTAGAATATCTTGACTCCTCCCCTCTTCCCTGGGCAGGAATTACAGCTAAGTCAGCAGCATGGCTTCGTCGAGTGAGCGATGAAAAGTTCATAGTGTTTTCTGTTAACTGCGCTCACCTTGGTTGTCCAGTAAGATGGGTGGAGGGAGCCAAGCTTTTTATGTGTCCTTGTCACGGTGGCGTCTATTACGAGGACGGCTCTGTCGCCTCCGGTCCGCCGCCAAGAGGTCTTTACCAGTATCCGGTTCGTGTGCAGAATGGGCAGGTTGAGATACTAGCGAGCCCAATTCCGATAACGACAATATAGGATAAAAGATACAGGATGCACGAGGCAGGATGTAAGGAAAAGGAGCAAAGGGTATGAGACTTCTCAAGAGTGTCATGTCTTGGTTTGAAGATCGCACTGGTCTAGTCAGCTCGATGGGATCAATCATGCGGCATCCCGTACCCCCCGGATCTGCATGGTTTTATGTATTTGGAAGCGCTACACTTCTTGCCTTTCTCACCCAGGTGGCAACCGGGATAGCGCTTGCCTTTATGTATGTTCCCTCTTCAGGCGAGGCATATCAAAGCCTTCAATTCATTACAAATGATAGCACACTCGGCAGAGTTGTTCGTGGGATTCACAACTGGGGCGCTTCAGCGATGATCGTCTTGGTTGTCATCCATATGGTACAAGTCTATCTCTTCGCCGCTTATAAATACCCTCGCGAGATGAACTGGCTAACAGGCGTAGTTCTTCTTGCATGCACTGTTATTATGGGTTTTACCGGTCAAGTCGTACGCTGGGACCAGACAGCCGTCTGGTCTGTTATAGTAGCCGCCGAACAGGCAGGTCGCGTGCCATTTATCGGCAAATGGCTTGCTGATTTTGTTATCGGCGGAGAGACGATAGGCGGAGCAACGCTAAGCCGTATGTTTGCCTATCACGTATTTATTATTCCCGGATTAATATTCATTTTTATTGGATTTCATCTTTACCTCGTTTTGCGAAATGGAATCTCTGAACCACCCGAGATAGGAAAGCCGGTGGATCCAAAGACCTATCGCGACTCATATGAGGATATGCTTAAGAAAAAAGGGGTGCCATTTTGGCCCGATGCCGCGTGGCGTGACGTCGTCTTTGGATTCAGCGTAATGGTAGCAATATTATTACTAGCCGTCATTGTTGGGCCTCCAGACTTGGGAAAGCCACCCGATCCGTCAAACCTGGATGCCCTCCCGGTACCGGATTGGTATTTTGTATTTTACTTTGCCTTATTCGCACTTATGCCGCCGGAGCTAGAGAGTTATCTGATCGTTGGAGGTCCATTGATTATCGGAATTTTACTGCTTGCCCTACCCTTTATATCAAATCGCGGGGAAAGAAGCCCTCTAAGACGTCCATGGGCTTTCGCTGTAGTAGTCCTTGCCGTAGCGTCAATATCTTCGCTATGGGCAATTGGAATAAGCTCACCGTGGTCTCCTAATTTTGATGCAAAGCCGTTGACTGCCGAGATAATCGGAGCGTCAACCGGGCCTATTTATGAAGGGGGAGAGCTATTCAACGAAAAGGGATGTCTGTATTGCCATGCGATCTCAGGACACGGGGGGCAACGCGGCCCTGATCTCACAAACATTGGCAATCGGCTCTCCACCAATGAGTTAACATGGCGTATTATGAACGGAGGATTAAATATGCCAGCATTTGGTGGCACCCTAACTAACGACGAATTATCCTCTCTCGTTGCTTTCCTGAAATCACGTAAAGTGGATTAGCATGAATTGAACCTCCGTTAAACCATGACTTAGTGCGAGTCCGGGGTCTTTGTAACTCTTCTAACTATCTTTAGTTGCACTATGTCTCTTGGGAAAAATAGGTCAAGAGCCCAATCTAAAGCCACTCTTAATTTTCTATCCAATCCAGGCAACTTAGCAAGGTATATTGTCCGCCAGAGAAACCAGGCAAAAAAGCCTGAAAACTTAAACCCCTTTATCTCAGCAACAGCAGACCTGTGTCCAAGTGGGGCTAGCATGCCCTCAGTCATGTATTGGAAAGGCTTTTTTTCTTTGCCGATTATTGCCGCTTCGATGTTATATGCCAAACGTCTACCTTCCCGCACCGCATGTTGGGCAGTAGGTGGATATGGATTTCCTGTTTCTGGATTGGGTATATGCGCACAGTCTCCAATAGCCCAGACATTAGGCCAGTCTGACACTTCTAGATATTCGTTAACTTGGATCCTTCCCCCTTTGTCCTTTGCAAATGGAAGGGACTCTACAACAGGATGGGGAGCTGTACCTGCCGCCCATATTACTGTCATTGTAGGGACTATCTTGCCGCTATCAAATTCAACTCTATCCTGAGTAACGTTAGTTACTCCAGTCTTCAAATAAATCTCCATTCCTCGTTGACGGAGAAGTCTCTCGCCGTAAGATGCTAGACTCTCGCTCATTTCATGCATTATTCTTGAGCCGTGATCCACAATTATTACCTTAACCTCATCCGGTAGGACATTTCTATAAAATTTTCTGCTTTTATGTATAAAATCATTAAGCTCTGCGGCGACCTCAACACCGGTATAACCCCCGCCGGCAACCACAAATGTCAAAAACCTTCGTCTCTTATCAGGATCAGTTTCTAACTCGGCATGTTCAAACATATCAATCACATGGCTTCTTAGGACTTTTGCATCGTTAACATTTTTAAGAGGGAAAGAATATTCTTCTGCCCCCGGTGTATTATGAAAGCTTGTTATTGAGCCAAGGGCAATAACTAGGTAATCATACTGAAGATTAAGATTGATATTACATATATTACAATGAAAGCAATTCACAACACGATTTCTGAGGTCAATTGATTTTACATCGAGTTCCTTGAACGAAACCTTATTAAAGAACTCCCTGATAGGACAAACTGCGTGTTTAGCATCAATACTGCTTCCCACGACCTCTGCAAGCATAGGGGTGTAGACAAAGTAATTATTTTGGTTTACAAGAGTTATATCCACGTTCTTATCTTTTGAAAAAATCCTCTCTAAGCTTAGAGCCGTATCAAGACCGGCAAAGCCCCCTCCAAGTATAAGAATTCGTTTACGGCTATTTCCAGGCATTTACACCTCCATTCACTCGCTTTTATATTTACTATACTAACCTAAGATTAAGATAACAAGCCCTTTATTTGGGGTGCCTGAAAGATAAATGTAAAAAGAAATTAGCATTCCTTGACAAATATTTATCAACTGTGTTATAAAGGGATATAGTTGTTGCATTTCAATAAACATATTTTTTAATTAGTATTGGCATGGAGTATAGTCGAT
>JAKEHC010000171.1 GCA_022615255.1 Candidatus Dadabacteria bacterium
TCATTTTTTATTTATCTGGTAGCTTTTGTAGAAAGCCCCTTTGAAAGACTTCCATTTACCCCTGATGATGGAAGAGGATTAAATCCACTTCTTCAAAACCCCTACATGGCTATCCATCCTCTTACCCTCTATCTTGGATATGTCGGGGTCACCGTTCCTTTTTGTTTTGGGATGGGAGCTCTACTTAGCGGGAGATTAGGGGATGAGTGGATAAGAAACTCGAGAAAATGGACCATACTTGCATGGACATTTCTCGGCATGGGGCTTCTTCTGGGTGCACGTTGGGCTTATCTTGAGCTTGGATGGGGAGGGTATTGGGCTTGGGACCCTGTTGAGAATGCCGCATTTATGCCCTGGCTTACTGGGACTGCGTTTCTTCATTCTGTGATGATTCAAGAGAAAAAGGGGATGCTAAAAAAGTGGAATATGGCTCTTATAATAATTACATTCTTCCTAGCCCTATTTGGGACGTTTATTACAAGAAGCGGAATTATCTCCTCGGTTCATTCGTTTGCTCAATCCGATATTGGTCCATACTTTCTCTCATTCATAGGTTTTATACTGATTTTTTCATTCTTTATGTTTACAATCAGATTAGATCGGTTAAAGACTGAAAACAGGTTTGATTCAATTCTATCAAGAGAGAGCGCTTTTCTATTTAATAACCTTATTTTTCTTGCCGCAGCGTTTTCAGTTTTTCTTGGCACGATTTTCCCTATAGTTACTGAGGCGATTAAAGGGGAGAAAATCCTCGTCGGCCCCCCTTATTTTAATCGAGTAAACGTTCCGATGGGGCTTATATTAATTCTTCTTATGGGAGTAGGGCCTTTAATATCATGGAGAAAGGCGTCAAAGGAGAATTTAATAAAGAATTTTGTCTACCCTTCTATTTTAGGAGTGTTAACTGCGACTTTTCTTTTCTTTGTTGGTGTAAGGGAAGGTACCGCCCTAATTTCGTTTGGGCTTTGCGCGTTTGTATCGGCAACCATCTTTATAGAGTTCTATAGGGGAACAAAGGTGCGCGCAAAAAGGGGCGAGGATTATTTTGTTGGGTTTTTCCGTCTTATTTCGCGAAACCGTAGAAGGTATGGCGGATACATAGTTCATATAGGTGTGATTCTCATTGTAATAGGGATTACTGCATCTTCGGCTTTTGTAAAGCAGAAGGAGGCTACCCTCAGGAAAGGGGAGTCTATGAGCGTTAGTCACTACACCCTTAGATTTGATGGACTTAGCCAGTATACAACGGCAATGAAACACGTGACTTCAGCTAAGTTAACTGTTTTGAATTCTGGGAGGGATCTTGGTGTTTTAATACCCGAGAAAAACGTTTACAAATACGAGGGAAATCGGGATATAGATAATGAAACTGAGGTGGCACTTCGCTCGACTTTCAAAGACGACTTGTATGTGATTCTTACAAACTTTAATGAGGATGGAGCCGGGAGCTTTAGGGTTCTTATAAATCCTATGGTTAGTTGGATATGGGCTGGAGGGGTTGTGCTTGCTTTAGGAGCCATTGTTATTATGTGGCCTAGTGAAAGAGAGAGGAGGGAAGAGGCAGTTTCTCGATATAGTGTAGAAGCTCGAGGGGAAAGCACCGCAAAGGTGTAGAATTTTCCGGTGCTAAAGAACTTCCTCATCAACAATTTCATTGGATATCAAAGAATTAAAAGAAGTTGATGTGCTAATGTATGATTATCTTTATCCATTTCTTCCAAATTACACTTTAAATTCGGAAAGAATATAAGGGAATGAGTAAAATTGGAAAATGTGTTTATATTAGTGATAGCGATAGCCGCAGCGATTTTCATAGCACTTCCATTTTTTAAAAAGGGATTTGAAAAGGTCTCGGAGGAGACAGATAACTCAAATCCGGTTGAGCATAGATTAAACAGGCTTAACTCTGAAAAGGAATCCCTTTATAACGCAATCAAGGAGCTTGATTTCGATTACAATATGGGAAAGCTTTCCAAAGAGGATTATGGTGAACTCGACAAGAAATATAAAGCTCAGGCTATAGCCCTTCTTAGCGAAATTGACGATATTCAATCGAAAACCCATAAATTGAACTTAGAACAAGAAATAGAAAAGGAAATCAAAGCCATTCGAGGATCTGGGTCTGCTTATGAAGAACCTATTGAAAGAGAGATTCTCGAGGCTCGTGAATCCAAGATTAATAGGGCTTTAGCCTTAACATGCTCTAAATGTGGTAGTGAATATAAAACTATTGATAAATTTTGTTCTAATTGTGGAACAAGGGTTTATGAATAGAGTGAGTTTTTTATCTATTAAAAATTTCTTTATTCTTATATGCATAATTCTAACCTCATACGAGGAAATCCAGGCTCAGGATAAGGGCACGACTCAATTAAGCGGAAAGGAGCTTTTTATACAGTACCGTTGTGTAAGATGTCACACAATCGGAAGGGGAAGGTTTGTGGGACCTGATTTAAAAGGGGTTAGTGGCAAGTATGGCCAAGATGAGATAAAAAGATGGATAGCAAATCCTCAGGAAATATATCAATCTAGAGGTAAGATGCCTCTGAATGAAGGATATCCCCCTATGCCTCCGTTGAATGTTCCCCCTCGGGAAGCAGAGTTGATTGCTGATTATATTACTACCGTAAAAACCCCTCTTGTATCAAAGGAAGGTGGAGTAATAAAGGGAAAGGTTGTAAACAATAGCACCGAAAAAACTTTAGTGGATACAGATGTTATTCTAACAGCCTATTTAGGGGACAAAGAAATGGGAGAGACAAGGGTAAAAACAAACGGTGAGGGAGTATTTGAGTTTAAAAATCTAGCCTGGGATCGGAGCTACTCCGTATCACTTAATTATGAGGGGGGAGAGTATATAACCGACAGACTCGTTTTTTCCCCAGAAGAGGTAACAAAAACCTTAGATTTACCCGTTTACGAATCTACAGATAGCGACAGGGATATAACTGTAAATATAAGCCATATGATCGTGCAGATTTCTGAAACATCTTTATCAGTTGCTGAGTTAATGGTTTTTAATAATAATGGTAAGAGAGTGTATGTGGGCTCCAAAGAGATAAAGAAAGGGAGGAGGGAGACCTTGAAGTTCAGTCTTCCACCTGGGGCGAGCGATATTCAGTATCTTAGTGGGCTTACTAGTGACAGGGTGGTAGGCACTAATCAAGGTTTTGTAGATACCTCAAGCATAGAGCCTGGCATTAAAAGGGTAATATACGCATATACGCTCCCATTCGAATCTGGTAAAGACATAATAGAGAAAGCGATAGATTACCTAACCGACAGCTTCGTTCTTCTGGTCTCAGATACTGGGGCTAAAGTGAAGGTGGATGGGCTTACCAAAGGGGGAGTTAATGAGATACCAGATCAGGGGCGTTTTCTCCAATGGTCTGGTGCTAAAATTCCCCCTGGAACTAAAATCAGGATAGAGATTGGTGAGCCGAGGCTATTGGCTCAGGATTACTTAAAATTTGTAACTTTTGGAGTATTAGCGATTCTAGTAGTTATCGGAATCTTATATTCCTTTGTAATAAAACCTAAGGATAAAAGTAAAGCAAAAGATGCTTCTCTTCCAACTATGGCAGACCCATACGTAACAAAGGACCTAGAAGAAGAGAGAAAAAAACTCATCCACGAGATTGCAAAACTTGATGACAGCTTTGAGGCTAAAGAAATCGGCGAAGAAGAATACACAAGGATGCGTTCTATTAAGAAGGGAAGATTAGTTGAGATAACTCGAAGGATTAAAGTGGGCTGAATGCTATGTTATTTATTTTGATAAAATCAGAATCCGTAAATAGATTACGACAATACCCTAAATGTCTCCATATAGAAACTGTATAACCGCTATTGCAACAATACCTGCTGTATCTGTTCTGAGTATCCTTGGACCAAGCCCTACTGGAATGAATCCCTTTTCTTTTGCTGTGCTTATTTCCCGTTCTGTAAACCCACCTTCTGGTCCAACAAAGAGTCTTACGTTTGAGAAATGCTTATTAGCCATATCTATTACATCTCTAATTTGATCGCTACTTTTTTCATAAAACACAATTTGTAGATTGTATGGATCATTAGAATCGATAGCGTTTTGAAAGCTTGTTGCATCGAAAATAAGGGGTGCTAGAGTTCTTCCAGATTGTTTTGAAGATTCTAATGCAATCCGACGCCATCTGTCGATTCTTTTGGTATCTCTAATTTGGGATCTTTCGGTAACGACTGGTACAATTTTTTTTACACCTAGCTCTGTGGCTTTCTCAATAATGTAATCCATTTTATCTCCTTTGGGCATGCCCTGAAGGAGTGTTATATTTAGGAGTGATTCCTTGCTGACCATTTTAGATTCCGCTATTGCAATTTTGATCTCTTTAGATCCTAGCTCCAATATTTTGCCAACATGCTCAATTCCTCTTTCATCGAATAGGGTAATCTCATTTCCGGGTTTTAGCCTTAAAACCTTGACAATATGCCTGTAGTCCTGTCCAGAAACGATCGCTTTACTGTTTTTAATCTGATTTTGCCTGATAGGTAATCTAGGCATTTTGGATTTAGTAGTTTGAGCTTGGTTTTAATTTAGAGCTGTTAACTACTCTTACTAACGCCCCTATTGAAATAATCAATTATTTCCCTTGTAAGCTCTTCTATTGTGTACTTATTGCAGATAATATCGGGCTCTACCCCGATCTCCCTAAGCGGCTTGGCTGTAATAGGGCCAATACACGCAATAGTTGATTTTGAAAAAAGCTCTTTCTCCTTGCCAACTATTGAGAAGAAGTGTCTCACGGTTGATGAGCTTGTAAATGTAATGACATCAATTGCACCTTCGTACAGCATCTCTTTTATTTCCTCGATCTTATCTGTATCAGGCTTTTTTGTTTCATAGGCGATTATAACATGAACCTCCGCACCCATGTTTTCGAGCTCAAGCGGAAGAATTTCCCTTGCGTCTCTCGCTCTCGGAATAAGTATTTTCTTGCCTTTTATATTCTTATTATTAAAACTCTCGATTAGGCCTTCAGCCCTGAAATCATTCGGAATTATATCCACGGTCAGTCCGTAATCTTCAACAGCTTTTGCTGTTTTTTCACCTATTGTTGCAAGTTTAATTCCTTTAAGTTTTTTAATGTCCATTTTTCTTTTTTTGAGTCTTTTAAAGAAAAACTCTACTCCATTAACACTTGTAAAAATAATCCAGTTGTATCCGCTTAAATTATCGATAGCTCTGTCTAACCCCTTATAATTTTGTGGAGGTACGATTTCAATCATGGGAATCTCGATGGCTTGAGCTCCTTCCGCTTCAAGAAGCTTTACAAATGAACTTGCTTGCTTCCTAGCCCTAGTGACTACTATTCTCCTTCCAAAAAGCGGTTTTGACTCAAACCAGTTGAGCTTTTCTCTAAGGCTCACAACTTCCCCAGTTACGATGATAGCCGGTGGTCTAATATCCCTTTCTTTTGCTATTTTGCCAATATTCTCTATAGTTCCTATCACGGTACGCTGTTTAAGAAAAGTGCCCCATGAGATTAAAGCGGCGGGGGTTTTAGGCGGTCTTCCAAATTCGATGAGTTTTTTCATACTTTCTTCTATCTTTCCTACGCCCATAAGAAACACAACCGTCCCGATTTTCGCGAGAGCTGCCCAGGGAAGGTTCGACTCGTCTTTTGAGGGGTCTTCGTGACCGGTAACGACTGTGAAGGAAGAAGTGAAGTCCCTATGGGTAAGTGGAATCCCAGCATAGGCAGGAACTGCTGAGGCCGAAGTTATTCCCGGTATTATCTCAAAGTGAATTTTATGGTCAAATAGTACCTCTGCCTCTTCGCCACCCCTTCCAAATATAAATGGGTCACCGCCCTTGAGACGTGCCACTATACTCCCTTCTTTTGCTCTATCAACGAGTATTTGATTAATCTCTTCTTGGGACATTTCTTTCGACCCAGTTTGCTTGCCAGCGTATATAACTTCAGCTTCGGGCTTGGCATATTTAAGGATTTCTGGATTTACAAGATAGTCATAAATTATGACGTCTGCTTTTGCCAAATATTCTTGTCCTTTTATCGTAAAAAGACCCGGGTCTCCAGGACCAGCACCAATAAGATATACTATCCCCTTTTTGCTAATTAGTTTATTCAAAGCAGGCCGCTACACCTTTTGGTTGTCAACGGATGTTCGTCGCTGACAGTGGGTTAAATAGCTTATTCACACGGTACATTAGGGGGGGCTCCTTGTCCATAAAGAGCCGCGCATCTTTCTAGGTCTGCGCAACTGATCTTTTGACTTTTTACCGAGGGATCCATATACTGATAGGCTTCAATTCCGATTGGGACCTTAGCGCATACATTAGGTTGAAATCCCTCAGTATTGCTGGTGTTCGAGTAGCCCCCTCCAGCACATGCTGAAAGAAATATTAATCCAACAATAACCAGTCTTTTCATGTCGAAATCTCTTTGGTAATTAATTAAGCCAAATCCGGCTGAAGATATAACACTTTTAATGCTGAAGGGATTGAAGAAGACCTGTGAAAGATACTTCGATCCGATTCAGATAGCCTGTATTCACCGGGATTAAGCATTACTCTTAATATACCACATTGATACTTGCTGAGTTAAGTATACTTATTTTAACCTTATTTCACTATAGTCCTTATCTTTTCGGTCAATAACCTTTTCTCTAGGGACTAAAAAAGCCGACACAAATGCAAGAATTGCTATTACAAAGCCTGTAATAAATACATTGTGAAGAGAATTGGCTAACACACCTTTAAGAACCTCAAGGACTTCGGGAGATAGGTTTTCTCTTGCTAACGGGGTCAAGATTAGGTCAGGGTTTTTTAAGTAGGTGATCTCTGAAGAATTAGTATCTTGTGATAGAGAACTAAAACCATGGTGCATGTAGGCGCTCATTACAACACCCATTACAGTTACGCCAAGAGTGCCACCTATTAGCCTGAAGAACTGAGTGGCAGATGTCGCAATTCCTAGCTGCTTTCTTATTACTGAGTTTTGAACGGAAAGAAGAAGGGGCACGAAAATCATACCCATCCCGCAGCCAAGAAATATCATGTTTATTATCGCAATACCTTGGGTTGTATTTTCGTTCATCTTGCTTAGGAGAAAAAAGCCTAGAGCCACTAGTGAAGATCCAAATATTATT
This sequence comes from Candidatus Dadabacteria bacterium, assembly GCA_022615255.1. Classification (GTDB taxonomy): domain Bacteria; phylum Desulfobacterota_D; class UBA1144; order Nemesobacterales; family CSP1-2; genus CSP1-2. The sequence continues at coordinate 7,147 of JAKEHC010000171.1, forward strand.
AGTGGGCGATAACCAAACCGAAGAAGAAGCCTTCCAGAAATGCTGGAGAAAAAAACCCAAGTAAGTAAAAGCGGTGAAAGAATACTTCCTGCTCTTGTAGCCGTTGTACCGATTACTCCCTGGATAAATAGGGGTATGAAAGAGATTGACCCAAACATAGCCATTCCTATAAGAAAGCCTGTTATGGCAGAGGTTTTAAAAAATGGATTTAAAAATAAATCAAGCGGGAGGATAGGGTCTTTAGCCCTCCTTTCAGTTGCGATAAACAGCCACAAAAGAGGTATGCAAACACCGAGCATAAGAAGTGGAATAGGAGAACTATAGCTATTTTCCTTGCCTATCTGCATTAGCCCAAGAAGAAGTAGCGTAATTAGTGCTGTAAGGATAAGAGCGCCTGAATAGTCAAGGGATACATTCCTCGTTTTCGAACGGGTTTCTTTTAGAGAAAAACCTATTACTAACCCTGCAATAACACCGAATGGTATATTTAAGTAAAAGACCCACCTCCAGGATAGATGATCCGTAAGAAATCCCCCTATAAGCGGACCAATGATACTCGAAAGTCCCCATACACCTCCAAAAAGACCCTGTACCTTGGCTCGCTCCTTGAGTGAGAATATCTCTCCTACGACTATCATTCCAAGTGTAAGAAGTGCCCCCCCTCCGAACCCTTGAAGAGCCCGATAAATAATTAGCTGAAGCATGGTTTCAGACTGGCCGGAGAGTACGGAACCCAGGAGAAAAATCGTTATGCCGATAATATAGAAGATCCTCCTTCCATATATGTCAGAGAGTTTTCCCCATAGAGGTAGAGTTACAGTGGAAGTAAGAAAATAGGCTGAGAAAACCCAGCTATATAAACTAAGACCCCCAAGGTATGAAACAACGGTTGGCATAGCTGTGCTTACCGCTGTGGCTTCAATGGCGGCAAGGAACATCCCTATCATTACTCCAATTGTGATGAAAATCCTTCTTGTTCTAGTATATGCAATAGATTCAACTGCTTTCGGATCTGCCGATGGATTTGTGCTATCTTCAACCCTGTCTTTATCTTCTAGGAAAGACTTTTCTTTCATTCTGTCTCCAAATTTATTTAGACCATTAGCTTACCATAGTTTTGTAATTAAGAAGTTTGACTTGTGCCCTATAATACTTGAAACTTTTTATTTAACTCATAGTTATTATTGGTATACCTGAACAGTATGCAGATGGAAAGCGATATAGAGCTTATGCTTAGGGCTAAGTCCGGGGACGATTCTGCGTTTACAGAGCTTATGAGGAGGCATTATAAAGGGGTCGTAAATTATATATACAGATTTACAAATGACAAAGGAAATTCCGAGGATTTGGCACAGGAAGTTTTCTTGAGAGTGTACCGTTCAGTAAAGCGATATAAACCTCAGGCAAAGTTCTCTACCTGGCTTTATAAGATTGCTACTAACCTCTGCATTACACATGTAAGGTCTGGCAATAGGGGCCAAAATGTTAGCTTGGATGAGATGCAAGAAAATACAGGAGATTTAGGAGATTTTACTTCGGAAGACCCCTCAGATTTTACCTTCAGACGGGAGATAGGAAATACGATCTTTGAAGCCCTAAAATCGTTGCCTAAAAGGGAAAGGGTGGCCATTATCCTTTGCAAGTATGAAGATCTTCCTTATGAAGAGGTTGCAGAGGTTATTGGGTGTACAATTGGAGCAGTTAAGACATATGTTCATAGGGGAAGGATGAAATTGATCAAAAAGTTAAAATCATATTTATAAAGAGGGGAAACATCATGGAATGTGAAAAAGTTAAAGAATTGGTTTTTGAATATTCGGAAGGGGATCTGGATCAGGGTGAAAAACTCAAGGTTGAAAGGCATTTAATGGAATGCAGTGATTGCAATCTTTATTTTGAAAAGTCTCATAAGATGTGGAATCTCTTAAGTAAATTTGATACTGTTGAGACAAAGGATGACTTCGTCGCAAGATTCTGGGATAGGGTTTCTAAGGAGGATAGAAAGAAAGCAGGTATCTTTGATTTTTTTGGAAATCTAAGGGTCAATTTAGTAGCTGGGTTGGCTGGAGTTATAATACTGGTTCTGGGTATTCTTCTTGCTAATACCTTTGTTTCTCGTCAGCACAGCATTGTTTTTACTGAAGAAGACAGAGCCGATGAGGAGCTTATTATTGAGTTTGACAGCGCTGTATCAAGGGAAACAGATGAGCTGCTTGATGTCTATGGAGCTTGGGACGTACCTGAGCCTCCGTCTAACGATGAAAAAATTGATGAGAATAAGGGGGGATAGATATTGAAGAACTCATTGAATAAAATTTTGAAATCAGGATGCGGACTTGGGACTCTGGCGTTATGCTTTTTGTATTCCTTATTTGTTTCTTTATTTTTGCTAGTAACGCTTCTGACTCCATATTTTAATGTCTATGGTTATGACGAAGGTACGCCGGGCAAATGGTGGAAGGATAAAAAGATTATAAAGACATTGGAGCTAAATAATGATCAGGTGAATAGAATAGAAGGGATATTTTCCTCTCAGAAGGGGAAGATGAAAGAGCTCGTTTCAGATCTTAGAAAAAAAGAGAGAGAGTTAGCTGATACGGAAAGAAATCCAAACTCGAGTAACGATGATGTATTAAGGCTCTCTAAGGAGGTTGAAGAAATAAAAGGTAACATGAGAAGGGTTAAAATGGATATACATCTTCAAATTAGAGGAATTCTCACTCCCCAGCAGAGAGGCAAGCTTCGGGAAATCAAGGCAAAACGCGGTAAACAATTTCACTGATGAGATACTGTTAATAATCCAGTGTCATCTCCATTGTCGACAATTTTAAGATTGACCCACAAAAGAAAAGAAAACGAAAAAAACAATTACAAAAGCAGCGAAACCTAAAACTGAAATCAAGATCGCTCTGCCCGTTCCACAATCAAGGGCTTGCCTCGCAGCCACGATAAAGGCTACGAGTACCCAAACTGATGCAATGAACCGGATTACGATACCAACCCCAGGGATAATTCCAAATATACTTAACACATTAGGTGAATAAGCGAACCCAAGGCATCTAAGAAGTTCACCCATATCGGATGTATGTTTAAAGATTTTTACGCCTATAAGATATATAACAGCACTCCATAAAAGCCATCCTACAATGCCGGATATGATACCTGTAATTATTCCTCTTGCCCCTAACATTTCTATGCTACCAATTCCGTTGCAGACCGCACCTATTAGCACAACCAAAAATGCCTCCTTTGTCGCTCCTATGTCCTTTTCTACCTCTTCGTAGAGCTGAATATCGAGCTTAGCCGCCCTTACCATTTTATTTACTATGTTCATTTCCAGCCTCCTTTAACATATTGTTTTACTTATAACAGTTTTCTAATATAAAAGTCAACTACTTTAGATAAATGTCAGCTTTCATAAGCAAATTAAGGATGAATTATAGGTGCTTTCGATTGTTTAATTGGGTTTTGGCCTATCTTTATTATCCGGCCTTCTCCATATCCCACGCATTCGGGTTTGTTCCTTCTTCTTTAAGGATGTGTTTTCGAACCCTTACGGGAGGGGTTTTAAGAAGCGCATCTACAAATCTAATAAATCTAGGAATCATAAAATATGGCATTCTTTTTTCGCTATGATTGAATAGTTCTTCATGCGATACTTCAGTAATCTCTTTTTTACCACTAAGCATCTAGTGGATTTTTACAATGAAGTTGATAGGAACGTCTGAATTTGCTACCTAAGTTATAGTTAGGTAAAATTAATATTAACAAAGCGGGTTTGACCCGCTTTTTTCTTTAGTGTTGTTTAAATTAATGAGCTCTTTAGATCAAAAAGTAATTGACAGTGTTAGAGAAATTTTGGATCCTCTTCTTCAAGAGGAAGATTTTGAGCTTGTAGACATTGAGTATAGAAGAGAGGGTCAGGGCTGGATTCTTAGGATCTACATAGACAAGGATGGTGGAGTTACTGTTGAGGATTGTGCTAGAATAAGTCGGGAGTTAGGGGTTCTTCTTGATGTGAATGATATCATCCCCGGAAAATACAATCTCGAGGTCTCATCGCCCGGACTTACAAGAGCTCTTAAAAAGGTAAGAGATTTTGAAAAATTCAAGGGCAAACTGGTAAAGATTAAGACTAAGACTGATATACAAGAAAGAAGGATTTTTATCGGCAGGCTTCTCGATTTTGTTGGAAATGTGGCTTCGGTTGAAATTGACGAGCGTATTTTTTTTATTCCTTATGATGAGATCGAGAGGGCAAATTTGGAATTGGATTTTTAGGAGGCGAGTGAAATGGCTACTGAATTAAGTCGTGTAATAGATTCTGTCTGTAAAGATAAAGGGGTGGACAAAGATGCTATTATTGGAGCTGTGGAAGAAGCAGTTCTTTCTGCGGCACAGAAGCTTTTTCGTATGCAAGATAAAAACAAGGAACTTGAAGTGCGCTACAACGAGGATGAAGGCGAGGTTGAGCTTTTTGAGTTTAAAAAGGTGGTTACAAATGTAACCGATCCAGATATGGAGATAGGTGTTGAGGAAGCCGGAGAACTTGACCCTGAGGCCGAGGTTGGAGATTTAATAGGGGTAAAAATCAGCCCTGATTTTACTAGGATTGCGATTCAGAATGCAAAGCAGAGGATTCTTCAAAAACTTAAAGAAGCGGAAGGCAAGGTAATTTATGAGGAGTTTAAAAGCCGTAGGGGTGAGCTGGTCAGCGGCATAGTAAGAAGAATTGAGAAAAAAAACGTGATAGTGGACCTAGGAAAAACCGAAGCTATTCTTACATATGAGCATCAGGTTCCAAAGGAGTATTATAAGGCAAAGGAGAGAATAAGAGCTATTTTAATTGATATAAGGGAAACTAAACGAGGACCTCAGCTTATACTTTCTCGTGCTCACCCTGATTTTGTTAGCAAACTGTTTTTAGCGGAAGTCCCTGAGATTACCGAAGGAGTGGTAGAGATTAAAGCCATATCAAGGGACCCCGGCAGCAGGACGAAAATATCGGTCTCTTCAAATGATCCGGATGTTGATCCGATAGGGGCTTGCGTCGGAATGCGCGGTTCAAGAGTGCAGAACATCATCCATGAGCTTAGAGGTGAAAAAATTGATATCGTTCCTTGGTCATCAGACCCTGCAAGGTTTGTATGCAACGCTCTCTCACCAGCGCGAGTAAGCAAGGTAATAATAGATGAGGATAATAAGTCAATGGAGGTAATTGTTGATGATGACCAGCTTTCCTTAGCTATAGGCAGAAAAGGACAGAATGTCAGGCTGGCATCTCAGCTTACGGAATGGAGAATAGATATAAAGACGGATTCTCAAGTAAAACGTGAACAGCAGGAGACCGTTTCTTTGCTAATGTCCCTTCCAGGCGTCGGGGAAGTGACCGCGAATCTACTCTATGGTGAGGGGTTTCGTTCTCTAGAGGATATAGCCTTTTCAGATCCAAAGGCGCTTATTAAAGCTGCTGGTCTTAAGAACGAAGATGAGGCAGTTAAGATTCAAACCGCAGCTAGAATCGCTCTCAAAGATAAACTCGAAAAAATGTCCGTATCCGTTAAGCAGGAGGAAGCATAGAGATTTATAGTCGGTCTTTAGCATGATCCGTAATTTCAATCTAATAAGGAACCATTTTGACTCATTTCCTATCCTAAAATATCTCAGGATTTTCTGTGACTAGGTTTGAAGCACCTTTTCTACTAACTGCCTTTTTGCATAAGTTTAAAAAATTGGGTAATTTTATTTAATAAATTAATTTTTGGATGTTCCCCAAAAAGGTGTAAAAGGTATGGCAAATATTAGGGTCTTTGACCTATCAAAGGAGCTAGGAATATCGAATAAGGAGGTAATAGAAGCGGCAAAACACATTGGTATATCAATCCGTAGTCACTCTAGCTCTATATCTGACGAAGACGCAAAAAAAATAAGGTATAAGGTCAAGGCTTCAAAAGGCGATGGACAATTATCTGAACATGGTGAAGCAAAAGAGGAAGTAAAGGTATTTCGTTCATTAAGTGGCGAAGAGGTGGTTGAAAGAAGAAAGGGCCGTAGTGTAGTAATAAGAAAAAAGAAAAAAGTAGAAGAGCAAGAACCAGCAGATTTACCTGTGCAAGAGAAAGAGGAGCTTAAAGAGGCTCAATTAACGTCGTCACTGGAAACCATCTCATCTAATATCTCAGTGGAAGCGGCAAAACGAGAAGCACATGCTGTTCTGTCACAGGAGGTTTTGCCTGTCGAAGAAGAAAAACCCATCACCGAGGAAATAGCTTCGGAATTCAAGAAAGCAGTGCTTGAGATTAATGGAGAAATCGAGGAAAAAATAGAAGAAAAACTCGAAGAAAAAGAAGGGCATGTTGAAGAGGCAGAGAAAAAGGTTAAAAAGAAGGGGCGTAAGGTCAAACCCAAGAGAGAGGAAATAATAGATGAAGAAACATTGGAGGAGTTAAGAAGGGCTTTTAGAACTAAACTTCCTGGTAGAAGAAAAGAGTACTTGGTTGAGGATAGACGCTTAAGAAGTAGAACAATGAATCAAGGCATTGGTAAGGAAAGGGTCACCAATGACCTACCGCGAACTCACTTTAAAACAAAGGAATTTATGACAAAAGAGTTAACTTCAGCTCAGGTTATCCCTTTCCCTATTAGACAGCAAAAACGCGCGATAAAAATTGGTGAATCCGTAACTGTAGGCGACTTAGCCAAGAGAATGGGTGTTAAAGCTGCGGATGTGATTAAAAAGCTTATGTCGCTTGGAATGATGGCTACCATAAATCAATCAATAGATCATGAGACAGCTACAATTGCCGCTGAAGAGCTTGGATACGAGGTAACACTTGACTTATTTGAAGAAAAAGAGATCCTCTCGGAGCAAGAAGAAGGGGTTCCTGATGAACCTCTTTCACGCTATCCTGTAGTGACCGTGATGGGGCATGTTGATCATGGCAAAACAACTCTTTTAGATGCAATAAGACACACAAATGTAGCAGAGAAGGAGGCAGGTGGTATTACTCAACACATCGGAGCCTATAGCGTGCCAGTCGACGATAGGAGGGTAGTGTTTATTGATACGCCTGGTCACGAAGCTTTTACTGCTATGAGAGCTCGAGGTGCTCAGGTAACAGATGTAGTAATCTTGGTAGTTGCGGCAGATGACGGAGTAATGCCACAAACTGTGGAAGCAGTTAACCATGCAAAAGCTGCAGGAGTTCCGATAGTTGTTGCTATGAATAAAATCGATAAGCCTGAGTCAGACCCTGAGAGGATAAAGAGGCAACTCTCTGAAATCGGCCTAGTGCCTGAAGAATGGGGAGGGGAAACCATGTTTGCTGAGGTATCAGCGAGAAGAAAAACGGGTGTCAAGGAATTGCTAGAACTTGTGCTTCTACAGGCTGATGTTTTGGAACTCAAGGCTAACCCTTACAAGAGAGCAAACGGCATTGTAATAGAAGCTAAATTGGATAAGGGAAGAGGACCGGTTGCAACTGTAATTGTAAAAGAAGGCACTTTAAAAGTCGGGGACTATTTTATTGCAGGATTTAATTATGGGAGGATCAGGGCTCTGGTTGAGGATAAAGGGCAAAGGATCAATCAAGCAGGTCCTTCTATACCGGTAGAAATAATAGGGCTATCAGGAGTGCCAAGCGCTGGAGATCGATTCTATGTGGTCAAAGACGAAAAAACAGCGAAAGAAATAGTTCAGCACAGAGAGCTTAAAGAAAGAGAGGTTCTAGCCGCAAAAGCAAGGAAACTGTCACTTGAGGATCTATTTGGTTCACTGAAGGAAGGGGAAACTAAGGAATTGTCTTTAATTATAAAGGCTGATGCCCAAGGTTCGGTTGAAGCACTGAAAGAAGCCATAACAAAGCTTAGCAGCGATAAATGTCGTGTAAAGATAATACATGCAGGGGTTGGGGCTGTGAATGAAACTGACATTGTTCTTGCAAGCGCTTCTAATGCTGTAATAGTGGGATTTAATGTGCGTCCTGATATTAAAGCGATTGAAGCAGCAGAAAGAGAAAGGGTTTCACTTGAGTTGCATACGATTATCTATGATGTTGTTGATAGAATAAAGAAGGCTATGGAAGGTCTTCTTGAACCAATGATTAAAGAGAAGATTATAGGACATGTCGAAGTTAAAGCCACTTTTCACGTCTCAAAGGTAGGAACCATTGCGGGGTGTTACGTTTCAGACGGTAAGGTTAACAGGGGAAGTAACATTAGGGTAACTAGAGATGGTGTACTGATTTTTGAAGGAAAGATGTCATCTCTCAAGCGATTTAAAGAAGATGTTAGAGAGGTTCAAAGTGGGTACGAATGCGGAATCGGAATTGAAAACTTTAATGATATAAAAGTTGGGGATGCCTTTGAAATTTATACGTTTGAAGAGATCAAGCAAAAACTTTAGCTTTTAGTAAGGTTTTGATATTGCAATATTTATTTTTAGCCTTGCGAGTGATTGCGATAAAAATGCCGGTAAAACAATAGGTAGTGAAGTATATAATTTGGTACCTATTTTAAACCGTAAATGGTAATAGGTGCACTGAGAATAGAGCTTTACATAGATGGAAACAGATCTCTAAAGGGAAAGAGGCGGATGTTAAGAAGTGTAATTCAAAGGGTGAAATCAAGATTTGGAAATGTTTCAATCTCTGAGGTTGATTCTCAGGACCTTTGGCAGAGGGCAACTATTGGGGTCTCTTTCGTAAGCAACGACGCTCCTTATGTAAACTCCGTTATGGATCAGATTTCAGGATTCATAGAGTCAATGGGTATTGCACAGGTTGTAAGCCGTGATCTTGAGATTATTCATTTTTAGGGGAGGTAAAACTTTGGGGATTGGGTACAAACGAACGGTTAGGGTTGGAGATTTAATCCTTAAAGAGGTCTCTCAAATGATTTTAAAAGGGGAGATAAAAGATCCTCGCGTAAGCTCGGTAGTTCTCACTGGAGTTAAGGTTACAGATGACTTAGGTTTTGCCAGGATGTATTTTACGGTTATGTCGAATGGAGCTGGAAGGGATGAAGCTTTGATCGGTCTTCAAAGCGCGACTGGTTTTATAAAACGAGAGCTTTGGAAGAGACTAAGAATAAGAAGGGTCCCTGACTTAAAGTTCGAGTTTGACACCGTGCTAGAAGAGGGTTACAGAATTGACGATCTTATAAAAGGGACGAAGATTGAGCGATCTAGAGAAGATACTTAGTGTAATTTCTTCAGGAAAAAGATTTCTAATTACATCCCATGAAAACCCGGATGGCGATGCAATAGGCTCGATGCTGGCTCTTGGCTCAGGGCTGGAGAATATCGGGAAAGATGTTGTTTATTATAATAAAGACGGCGTCCCATCATTACTAAGATTCCTTCCCCATGGAGAGAAGGTGATTTCTTCGTTGGATGGAATTCATGGAGATTTCTATGCCACATTCATAGTTGACTGTACTGATACGGGTAGGGCTGGTGAGGAATTTGAGGACTTTAAAAATAGCGGAAGATGCGGGGTTACTATCATAATAGACCATCACAAAACATCTAAACCATCTGTTGACTTTTACATTCTTGATCCAAGCGCTTCATCGACAGGAATGATAGTATATTCACTTTTAAAGACTATGTCGATAGAGATTACTCCTGAGATAGCAAAGAATCTATATACCTCTATCCTTGTCGACACCGGATCATTCAGGTATTCAAACACAGTACCTGAGGCATTTGAGATTGCTAGAGAACTAGTTGAACTCGGTGTAAAACCCTCTGAGATTTCACAGGCACTTTATGAAAGTGAACCTCTTGGCAAGCTCAAACTACTTGGTTATGTTCTACCAACACTTGAAGTAACTGAAAATGGGCACATAGCATCTCTGGTAGTCAAGAGGGATATGTTCAAGATAACTGGAACAAGTAAAGAAGATACAGAGGGATTTGTAAATTTCCCCAGATGTATAAACGGTGTGGAAGTGGCTGTCCTATTTAGAGAGGAGGGGATTAATGAGGATGGGGCAGGATGGAAAATAAGCCTAAGGTCAAAGGGAAAGGTAAATGTTGCCGAAATTGGCGAGATGTTTGGCGGAGGGGGGCACGAAAGGGCGGCTGGGTGCCTTATTAACGGCACCTTGGCTGAGGCAAAGAGATTGGTGTATAGCGCCATTAAAGAAGCGCTCTAATGAATGGAAATGAATGGAATTGTGGTCGTAGACAAAGATAAAGGAATCACATCTCAGAGGATTGTGACGGAGGTTAAAAGAATACTAAAAATAAAACGCGCTGGGCATACTGGGACACTTGATCCATTTGCTACTGGCGTTCTTCCAGTATGTTTGGGCGAGGCAAGAAAGGTTATCCCGTTTTTGGATGATAATATTAAAGAATATAAGGCGGTATTAATGCTGGGCATCGAAACTGATACGATGGATGCAACCGGAAGTGTAGTGTATGAGAGCAAGGTTAAAAGATTAGCCTTAAGTGATATCCTTGATGTTTTTTCCAAATACATGGGCGAAACAAAACAGATCCCACCCATGTTTTCTTCTCTCAAGAAAAATGGAGTAAGATTGTATGATCTGGCAAGAAAAGGGATAACGATAACCAGGCAGCCGCGGACGGTATTCGTTGAGCAATTAAAACTGCTTGACTACAGCCATCCTTTTATTAGTTTCTTCGTAAGGTGTTCTCGTGGAACCTATGTTAGGGTTTTGGGTTCAGACATAGCAACAGAGCTAGGATACGGCGGGCATTTGACGGAGCTCAGAAGGCTTAGAAGCGGTATGTTTAGGATTGAGGATTCGGTATCAATAGAGGATATTAAATCCGGTAATCTTAGGTTAGTGCACATGACGGAGGCACTTTCTAATATTAATGAAATAAGTGTCACTGGAAAGGTTGCAGTACAAATAAAAGAGGGGAAACGGATCAGAAAGTCGGATTTAGATTGGGCTCAAATGCGGAGGTTTGAGGCAGGCGACAAATTAAAGATTTGTGAAGATCGACGGCTTATATGTGTCGCTCAGGCGCTTGTTGGGACTAATGATTTATATAAACTAGAAAACCGAGGCATAGTACTCAAACCTTTAAGGGTTTTTAATTGAGAAGGACGTTGTTTGAAGAAAAGGGAGAGTTAAGCTCTAGATAAAATTAAGGAGGGATTTTTATGGCTATTTCAAAAGAAGAAAAACAGCAACTTATAGGTGAATTCAGAATTCATGAAAGAGACGGCGGTTCACCTGAAGTACAAATCGCTATACTTTCGCAGCGTATTGAGGAGCTTTCAAAGCACATCCAGTCTGCACCTAAGGACTTTCACTCTAAGCGCGGGCTTCTTCAAATGGTAGGAAAACGAAGAAAGCTTCTTCGTTTTCTCAAGGGAGTGAGCCCAGAGAGGTACCAGAATCTCCTAGGAAAGTTAGGTCTTAGAAAGTAAACAACTTGAGGAGGTATTACAAAGATTGGCTAGTGAATTGAGACGTATAAAAACTAAGGTATTTGAAAGGGAACTAGAGATTGAGACAGGGGGAATCGCGAAACAGGCTCATGGCGCTGTTTTAGCGCGTTTTGAAGGGACTGCCGTTCTTGCTACTGTTGTAGCCGCAAAAGAAAAGACTGAGGGAGAAGATTTTCTCCCTTTAACTGTAAACTATCAGGAAAAAGCATATGCAGCCGGAAGAATTCCAGGAGGATATTTTAAAAGAGAAGGGCGCCCCAGCGAAAAAGAGATTCTGACTTCAAGGCTTATAGATCGACCTATAAGACCCCTCATTCCTAAAGACTTTACTTTTGAAACCCAGATAATAGTTACGGTACTTTCGGCAGACCAGGATAACGACCCGGATGTTCTTTCTGTAACAGCGGCGTCTGCTGCGCTTCTTGTGTCAGACGTTCCCTTTGATGGTCCTGCCGCCGCAGTGAGAGTCGGGCGTATAAATGGAGAGTTTGTCTGTAACCCAACTAGGGGCGAGCTTGAAAAAAGTGAAATGGATATAGTTGTAGCTGGAACAAAGGAGGCAATAGTAATGGTTGAAGGGGGCGCAAATGAGGCGCCGGAGCAAGATATAGTTGAAGCGCTTCTATTTGCCCATCGGTGTATTCAGGAATTCATAAAACCCCAAGAAGACCTAGTAAGCGGACTTAACATAGAAAAGAGAGAGGTACCAAAATTAGTTGAGGATCCTTTCTTAGCTGAAAGGTTAGTCTCATTTACAAAAGAGCGATTAAGAGAGGCTATAAGGGTATCATCAAAGATTGAGAGAAGGGAAAAGATCCAAGAGATACTGAGAGAAACAGTTGATACCCTAGCCGCAGAGTTCCCAGAATCCAAGAATCAAACTCTAAGGTTATTCGATGCGCTTAAGAAGGAATTAGTTCGTGAGATGGTAATTCATGAAAAAAGAAGAATAGATGGAAGGGGTTATACTGATATAAGAGCAATAAGCGGAGAGGTAGGTTTTCTCCCGAGGACTCATGGCTCTGCCCTCTTTACAAGGGGTGAGACTCAGGTTGCAGTCATGACGACTTTAGGAACGACTTATGATGAGCAGAGAATAGATGCGCTTGAAGGAGAGCTGACGAAAAGATTCATGCTTCATTATAATTTTCCGCCATTTTGTGTTGGTGAGATTGGAAACCGTCTTGGGCCGGGTCGAAGGGAAATCGGGCATGGAGCGCTGGCTGAAGGGGCGCTCCTTTCTGTTATTCCGCCGAAGGAGAAGTTTCCATACACCGTTCGGGTTGTGTCTGACGTGCTTGAATCAAACGGCTCGTCATCCATGGCTACGGTTTGTGGAGGGAGTCTGTCGCTCATGGATGCGGGGGTTCCTATAAAGGCGCATGTTGGTGGAATTGCAATGGGACTCATTAAGGAGGATGATAAATACGTTATTCTTTCTGATATCCTAGGGGATGAGGATCAGCTGGGGGATATGGATTTTAAGGTTGCGGGCACTCTATCTGGCGTCACTGCGCTTCAGATGGATATCAAGGTTAAAGGAATTACTAGGGAAATACTATCAACTGCGCTTAAACAGGCATATGAAGGAAGGGTATTTGTGATCGGTAAAATGAATGAAATGATCTCGGAGCCAAGGGCTGAGATTTCGTCTTATGCACCTAGAATCCTCACGATTCAAGTAAAACCCGAAAAGATTAAGGACGTCATTGGCCCGGGTGGAAGGGTGATAAAGAAGATAATAGAAGCAACGGGCGTTGATATAAACATTGATGAATCAGGCAAGGTGAACATTGCGTCTACGAGCAAGGAGGCGTGCGATAAAGCCGCTGAGATGGTAAAAGAGATCGTACAGGAAATAGAGGTTGGAAAGGTATACCTTGGGACAGTTAAGCGAATACTCGATTTTGGAGCTATAGTCGAGCTTTTCCACAATGCAGACGGGCTTGTTCATATCTCGGAGCTCGCTCCAACCAGGGTGAGAAAAGTTTCAGATATTGTGAGGGAAGGGGACGAGATACTCGTAAAATGCATAGGCGTGGAAAATGATGGAAAAATCAGGCTTAGTAGAAAAGAGGCTTTAGGGGAAAGGATTGAGGATTATAGAAAATAGAAGTCAGGAGTCAGCATCCAGTAGTCAGAAGAAAGACCTTCCCTTCTGAATTCTGATTCCTATCCTATACGGCAACCCGGTGGTTAAAATTCCTCCCAATATTCAGTGACACAAGGTAAGCCCAAACTACTTGTTATCTTAGGTCCAACTGCTGTAGGAAAAAGTAAAATAGGTATTGAGCTTGCGAAAGGAATCGGCGGAGAAATAGTCAATGCCGACTCCATTCAGGTCTATAGGCACCTGAACATAGGCACAGCAAAGCCGGATGAGGAGTTGCGAAAGCAGGTCACTCATCATCTGATTGATATAATCGACCCTGACGAAGAATTTAATGCCGGGATGTATAGAAAAGCCGCTCAGGGGGTAATCACGGGGCTTTATAATAAGTCGGCTAAGATTATTCTCTTAGGCGGCACCTATCTTTATGTTCGAGTTCTTCTTCATGGAATTATTGAAGGAATCTCTAGAGACAGCGAAATTAGAGAAAGACTAAGAAAACTTAAGTCTATTTTTGGGCTGTCTTACGTGTATGAAAAATTAAAGTCGCTCGACCCGGATGCGGCTATCAAGATTCATCCCAACGATTATGTAAGAATCGAACGGGCGCTCGAAGCCCATTATATAACAGGAACAAAAATGTCTGAGCTTCAGGTCGAACATAGCTTTAAAGGGAATGAATATGAGGTTCTGAAGATAGGGCTTTTTGAGGAAAGGGATATTCTTAGAAATAAGATAGACGAGAGAGTTGATAGAATGATGCGGGAGGGACTCGTTGAGGAAGTAAAGAAACTTCGGGAGATGGGTTATGGGAAGGAGTTGAAGCCCATGCAGTCAATAGGATACAAGCATATAAACCAATACCTTGATGGGGAAGTCACACTTGATAAGGCTATAGAGTTAATAAAGCGAGACACAAAGCGTTTTGCCAAGCGTCAGATGACATGGCTTAGAAAGGACATAGATATACAGTGGCACCATCTTCCAGAGGATTTGGATAAAATATTGAAAGCCGTTAAGAATTTTTTTAGTGGGGGCGATTCATGAATCGCCCCCAGAAATCGGGTTGGTGTAAAAAAAATTGGGTAGTCCGCGACCTGTGGAAATAAAATAAGGGTAGTCCACCAGTCTTGCTGGTGGGCATGACAGCCAACGAGCAAGACTCCTTGGCTACCCGATACTGGTATACGGTCACGAGCAAGCCTGCCCTGAGTGAAATCGAAGGGACTCGTGACCTACCCAAAAGGGGGTGAGTGTGAAAGAAATTGGGTGGTCCACCAACTTTGCAAATAAAATAAGGGTAGCCCACCAGTCTTGCTGGTGGGCATAAGTCTTGCTATCGGATTATTGAACATTTAAATTACCTTCATGTCTAAACTAACCCGCTATAATATTGAAAACCATGTATACTTTGTAACCTCAAAAACAAAAAATAACAAACCGATTTTCCTAAATCCAGCTAATGCTGACCTTTTTATACAAACTCTCTTTGAATGTCGAAATAGATATAGGTTCCTTCTCCTTGGGTTCGTCGTTATGCCAGACCATTTCCATGCACTAATAATGCCAAAGCATGGATACTATATTTCATCTGTAGTTCAAAAGATAAAGAGTTTATTTGCATACAGGATGAGAGGCCTAGGAATAAAAGGTTCTATATGGCAAAAGAGCTTTTATGATTTTGTGGTTTATTCGGAGGAAAAGTGTAGAGAGAAGCTCGATTACATTCATGCAAACCCTGTGAGGAAGGGGATAGTCAACGATCCAATGGATTATCGGTTTTCGTCAGTAAATCATCAAGAGAAAATGGATATGATTGACTGAAGCCAACGAGCAAGACTCGTTGGCTACCCGATACTGGTATACGGTCACGAGCAAGACTCGTGACCTACCCAAAAAGGGGTAAATGTGAAAGGAAAAATTGGGTAGGAGGAGTCTGCGAAAAAACTGGGTAGACCACCAGTCTTGCTGGTGGGCGGCAATATGCCTGATGTGTGGCAACATGTCACGGGCAGGGCGATTCATGAATCGCCCCTACGAGTGATGTGCCCGATTAGGTGAATAGGGCAGGTGCAATACCGTTCGGCTGAGCTCACGACGAAGCCTGCCCCTACTTTCCCAATATCATCTTTATTGATACGATAAGAAGAACCACACCGAATATTCTCTTGAGCGTTAGGTCTGGAACATGGTGTACTAATACTGCTCCTAGATATGCGCCTGCAAATAAACCGATAGCTATAAATACCGCCATTTGTAAGTCAACATTGCCTTCTTTGTAGTATTTTATCGCGCCAAAAATTACGACAGGAACTGAAAGCACCGCTAGAGAGGTTCCCTGTGCCTGGTGTTGGGTGAGATGAAAAAGATAGACCATTGCAGGAACCATCACAAGCCCGCCTCCTATTCCGAAAAACCCGCTTGCTATGCCTGCGGCTAATCCTATTAGAATAGATTCAATTATTACCATTTCTTAAACCTCCAATGGGTGTTGATATGATGTGACGTTGGATAAATTTGAATTTTAATAACCTGAAAAGCCAAAATCAGAGCAGAACACTATTTCCGTTTAATTATGTGTCTTATTGAATATCAACCTTCAAAGGGTTAGCTGAATCTTTGTTATACAGCTCTCTGTATATTGCCTCTGCCTCCCTATTCTTACCCAGTTTTTCAAGGGAGAGCGCGATCTGGAGTTTTGCTTGATTTCTATATGGATTATTATCTTTATCTAGTTTTGAAAGATAGTCTATTGCCTGTTGCCAGTTTCCCATATCAAAGCTGGCTGCTCCTAGATTAAGATATGCGGCATCTTTAAGCATTTGGTCCTTTACTCCGCTCTTTAGAAAATCATTAAGAAGGTTTATAGCCTCGTCATGCTTCCCCATATTGTAGTTTATTAATGCCGAGTAGAAAAGCGCTATTCTAGATACATCGGCTTTTGGGTATTCTCTTTTCAAAGTCATAAACTTGCTGAGCGCCTCTTCATTATTTCCCTTTTGGTAGCTTACCATTGCCTCTCTAAAAAGAGAATTCATAGCCAAATCCTTCCTTTCATTAATACTGATTCCAATTAAAGCTCCAGCAAGCGCTATTATTATTACACAAAAGCCGATTAGTATTTTTCTATAATTCTCTGATACGGAAAAGATTCCCTTGGCGATGAATTCCCTAAACCTGTCTGGCTTTTTAAGCTCTTTCGGAGTGACCTTTACTTTTTTCGGCATGGGGGAATTATAATATATTAAATACCATCAACGCAAATTTAGATATGCGTCAAATGCAGGGGAAGTCCTGCGTATCTGCCCAATTGACTCGTTGACTTGCAGTTTTACTGTTAGAAAGCTAAAATATCCTTAGGTAGGTCTGCAAATGAGAAAGAAGATATTTACGATAGTCTATTTTATCGCTTTTCTCGCCCTCGCTTTGAATTCCCGCTCTGATTCTGATAAGAAAATAATCCTTATAGAGATTGATGGTACAATAAATCCAGCCACACTAGACTATATACGAACTGGGATCGAGCATGCTGAGAAAAACTCTGCCGAGGCTTTGGTGGTCCTTCTTGATACACCCGGCGGGCTTTTAACATCTACAAAGGAGATAGTGAAGTTGATATTAAATTCGCCTGTGCCGGTTGTAATTTATGTCTCTCCAAGCGGCGCCACGGCTACCTCTGCAGGCGTTTTCATTACGTTATCGGCGCATATTGCGGCTATGGCGGAGGGCACAAGCATCGGCGCCGCCCATCCTGTGATGATTTCTCCTGGCGGTGGCGGCCGAGAACAAAACGAGAATGACAAAGAGGATAGTGAGAGAAAAAAGTTTAGCGAGAAGATTGAAAACTTCGCCTCTTCATTCATAGAGAGCATTGCTCAGAAGCGTAAGAGGAACGCTAAGTGGGCGATAGAGGCTGTTAGGAGCAGCGCCTCGATAACAGAGACTGAGGCTTTAAACAAGAATGTAATCGACTTTGTATCCCCGGACCTAACTGAGCTGATTAAAAAGATTAATGGACGACAGGTTGATGTTCCTAGCGGTAAGAAAGTGCTTAATACAAAAGGCGCTCTTGTTGAAAGACTTGAGATGAGCGCTAAGCAAAGGTTAATTGATACCCTAAGCACTCCTGATATTGCGTTTCTTCTAATCTCTCTTGGCTCACTAGGGCTTCTCATAGAATTTTACAATCCGGGTTTAATCTTCCCAGGGGTTGCCGGCGCCATATGTCTTCTGCTAGGTCTTGTTTCATTACAGATACTTCCCTTTAATTATGCCGGTCTTGCACTTCTTTTTCTCTCTATCATACTTTTCGTTTCTGAGATTTATGTGACGAGCTATGGACTGCTAAGCATTGGAGGAATAACGAGCTTCATATTAGGAGCGCTGCTTCTATTTGATACACCCGAATCGGACGTTAGGGTCGGGTTCAGTGTGGTCATTGGCGCCGCTTCCGCAATCGGGCTCTTTTTCCTTTATGTAGGCTATTATCTTTTAAAAGCTCAGCGCTCTCGCGTATCGGTTGGATTTGATGGGCTTTTGGGAGAAGTGGGCGTGGCTTCAACCGGCATAGAAAAGGACGGTAAGATTTTTATTCATGGCGAGTACTGGGATGCTGAAAGCGACGAGACGATAGGCAAAGGTGATAAGGTAAAGGTAATTGAAGTTAAAGATAATTTTAGGTTAAAGGTAAAAAGGGCTTAAGCTCTAAACAGGAGGAGAATAAACATGTCTGCTACTTTGATATTTGTTGCCTTCATTATCCTCTTTATCCTTTCAGGGATCAGGGTTTTGAATGAGTATGAACGCGGGGTTGTATTTAGACTCGGTAGAATCATCGAGCCAAAAGGGCCGGGACTAAGATGGATAATACCCGGGGTTGATAAGATGCTAAAAATAAGTCTCCGTGTGATCACTTTGGATGTCCCATCACAGGACGTTATAACTAGGGACAACGTTTCTGTTAAGGTTAATGCAGTTGTTTACTTTCGAGTTGTTGATCCGGTAAGGGCTGTGATTCAGGTAGAGAACTATCTTTATGCGACCTCTCAGCTTGCACAAACAACCTTAAGAAGCATTCTCGGGCAGGTAGAGCTTGATGACCTTCTATCTGAGAGGGATAAATTAAACATGCGGCTTCAGGAGGTACTAGACAAGCATACAGACCCTTGGGGGATTAAGGTTTCTCTAGTTGAGGTAAAGTATGTTGATCTTCCTCAAGAGATGCAGCGCGCAATGGCTCGACAGGCTGAGGCTGAGAGAGAGAGAAGAGCAAAGGTTATAAATGCTGAAGGTGAGTATCAAGCGGCGACAAGGCTTGCAGAGGCTTCAAATATACTTTCTCAGAATCCTATGTCGCTCCAGCTCAGGTATCTTCAAACCCTTATCGAAGTTTCATCGGAGAAGAACTCTACACTTGTCTTTCCGATTCCAATTGACCTTTTAAGACCCTTTCTTGAAAAAACTGGAAAGTGATAAGCCGGTCTTATGGGAAGAAATTGATTATAGATGCCGAATAGATTCCTTCTCCTCTTAATCTTTTTAGTTTTTATTCCAGTATTGATTTCTTGTAAACCCGGAGGCACTGAGACAACATCAGAGGATGAGTATTCTAAATACTCGGATGCGGAACCTGTCGAGGGAGATTGGCTTATTTATCATCTTAGTGCTGAGCCAGGAACGCTAAACCCGATAACCGCCACCGACGCCTATGAATCTACAATCAATAGTGGGAATGTTTATGAAACGCTTGTTAAGAGGGATAATGAGACGCTTGAAATAATACCGCTTTTAGCCGACAGGTGGGAGATTTCGGATGACAAACTCGTTTATACTTTTTTCATCAAAAAGGGTATAAAATGGCATGACGGAGTTCCCTTTACATCGCATGACGTAGTTTTCTCGTTTGAGAAGATTATGGACCCAAAAGTCGATGCTCCGGCTCTCAGGAGTTATTACAAAGAAATAAGAAAGGTTCAGGCGGTTGATGACCATACTGTTCGCTTTACGTATGCGAGACCCTATTTTTTGGCGCTCGAGTTCTGTGGGGGCATGAACGTCGTCCCGAAACATATATTTGAGAAGGGTGATTTTAATACCAATCCTTTCGGACGACATCCGATTGGAACGGGACCGTACAGGTTTTTGAGATGGGACACGGGAAAAGAGATAATTCTTGAGAGAAACGAAAGCTACTGGGGGGAAAAACCTAATATTAAGCGCATAATATTCAAGATAATTACCGATTCGACTGTTACACTACAGGTGCTGAAGCGCGGGGAAATTGATTTTTCTGGTCTTACTCCTATACAATGGTCACGACAGACTTCGTCAGAACGCTTCCTTAAGCACTTTCAAAAACTAAGCTATTTCACTCCGAACTATAGTTTTATAGGCTGGAATATGAACACGCCCTTTTTTAGGGATAAACGTGTGAGAACCGCAATGACCTATCTTGTGAACAGGAATCTGATTCTCGAAAAAATTCTTTATAATCTAGGTGAGATTGTTACGAATCCGTTTTATATAAATAGCCCTGAGTATGACAAGTCCATTAAGCCTTTCCCATTCAATCCTTTGATGGCAAAGCGACTCCTCGACGAGGCTGGGTGGATGGACCATGATGGCGATGGATTAAGGGATAAAGATGGAGTCAAGTTTGATTTTGAGTTCCTGCTTCCCAGCGGTTCTGTTACTGGAGAGCAGATTTCAACTATATTGAAAGAAGAGCTAAAAAAGGTTGGAATCAAGATGAATATAAGAAGGGTTGAATGGGCTATATTCACAAAGCAGCTCGATGAGAGAAAATTCGATGCAGTAACCCTTTCATGGGCTATGGGCGTGGAATCCGACCCATACCAAATCTGGAATTCTTCACAGGCTGAAAGGGGGTCTAATTTTGTCGGGTTTAAAAATAAAGAGGCTGATCTATTAATGGAACAAGCCCGAACGGAATTTGATAGAAAAAAAAGGATAGAGCTTTATAAAAAATTTGCTGAAATTATATATGAGGAGCAGCCATATACCTTTCTCTTTTGTCGCAAATCAACCGTGGCGCTTCAGAGGAGATTTAAAGGGGTTAAGGTTCATCCACTAGGATTAGACCCCCTTGAGTGGTTTGTGCCCCTGCCGCTTCAAAAATACCAAGAAGTGGCTTCGAGTCCTTAAAGGATGGCGTGGCTCGTGATCGGAAAAGCTAGCCGCCAATCCCGAATCACTATATGAGGAACTATATATTAAAACGGTTGCTACTAATGATCCCTACACTTCTAGGGATCACGCTCATTACCTTCTTTGTGATTCAACTTGCTCCTGGAAATCCTGTCCTGAGGAAGCTCCAGGTAGGTGAAGGGGTCAAGGCTGAGGCTATTACGAAGGATATAATAGAACAGACGAAAAAGTTATACGGTCTTGATAAACCGGTTTACACGCGTTACTGGATATGGCTAAAACAAATTGCCACGCTTGATTTCGGTCGCTCCTATAAGGACCATCGCCCAGTCATCGAGAAAATAGCTGAGAGGCTTCCCGTAACACTTTCTCTAAATCTTATTTCTATATTCCTTGTTTATATTATTTCAATCCCAATTGGTGTTTATTCCGCTGTGAGGCAGGGTAGTTTCCAGGATCGAGCCTTCACATTTTTTCTTTTCGCCCTTTATTCGATTCCAAGTTTCTGGCTTGCAATGGTTTTAATATATTTTTTAGGGGGCGGCGAGTTTTGGGATGTTTTCCCAATCTATGGAATCCTTTCTCCGGGGGCTGAGAGCTATCCATTCTTAAAAAAAGCGGTCAATTTTCTCTGGCATATTACGCTTCCAGTGATTTGCCTGACATATGGAGACCTGGCTTACCTTTCACGTTATCAAAGAGGAAGCCTTCTTGAGATTCTTCGTGCAGATTTTATTAGAACTGCAAGGGCAAAGGGGCTCAGAGAGTCAAGCGTCATATTCAAGCACGCCCTTAGAAACGCTCTCATACCTATTATTACAATCGTTGCATCGGTTCTTCCTGCTATGATTGGGGGCAGCGTAATAATAGAAAGTATTTTTTCCATCCCCGGAATTGGGCAGCTTGGTTTTGAGGCAGTGCTTTCAAGGGATTATCCGGTCATAATGGGTATTGCTACGATATCCGCCATTCTCACTCTTGTCGGGATATTAATATCTGATCTAGCTTACGTTATGGTAGATCCAAGAATAAGCTTTGAAGGAAGAAGATGAGCGCTAAAGTTGCGGATGTTGACGAGGCATTTCTCCAGACGGCAAAAAGTCAAGGTTATTGGAGTACTGTCTGGATTGAGTTTAAAAAAGATAGACTAGCTGTGGCTGCCCTAGCAGTAATATTTTTTCTTTTCATCGTTGCCATCTTTTCGGACTTTATTGCGGGAAACAGACCAATTGCGCTTAAATGGAATGGAAGGGTTTATTTTCCTGTTCTTTTCGAATATAAGGAATTCTCAGATGTGGATTTTAAAGAGCTTTCGGAGAGCCTTAATAGAGTTGATTTTGTCATATTCCCACCGATAAGATACAGCGATACTGAATATGACCTTCTATCTGTCCTGACTCCACCATCTAGGTCTCACCTTTTTGGCACGGATGACAGGGGGCGTGATGTTTTAAGCCGAATGATTCACGGCACGAAGATATCGCTCTCCATCGGTTTTGTAGCAGTCGGAATCGCGGTTGTGATCGGGATTCTATTGGGTGTGATTGCGGGATACTATGGAGGCATAACCGACTTCATCATTTCAAGGCTTTTTGAAGTAATGATAACCTTCCCTGTGTTTTTTCTTATTCTCACAATACTAGCCTTTAGAGACCCTAGTATTTACAACATAATGATCGTTATTGGCGCGACTGGTTGGACAGGGATTGCGAGGCTTATAAGGGGAGAGTTTCTAAGACTGAGAAGGTACGATTATGTAGAAGCTGCGGTTGCTCTTGGAAGCCCTGATTTTAGAGTAATGTTGAAACATATGCTGCCTAATGCCATTGCCCCGGTTTTGGTTGCCGCTACATTTGGGGTGGCTGGAGCGATTCTAGTAGAGTCGGCTTTAAGCTTTCTTGGTTTCGGCGTACCACCACCTGAGCCAAGCTGGGGAGATGTACTTTCACAATCTCAAAGGTATGTGGATTTTGCCTGGTGGCTTGTTCTATTTCCTGGGACGGCTATATTTATCACGGTAACCTCCTTCAATCTGGTTGGTGATGGGTTTAGAGACGCTATTGATCCGAGGCTTAGGGGTAGATAGTTTTAGCTTTTATGGCGAGGGCAATGGGCTTCGCCGAAATACCGGGGCGGCTACTCGCATTTTTATGGGTCGATTCTAGAACTAAAAAATGAGAAACATTATTGAAATAAAAAATCTGAGGGTATCGTTTGGAAGCGATGGGGAGAGAGTGGATGCCGTAAGCGGTGTTTCGCTTTCAGTTCCTGAGAGGTCCACTGTCAGCATAGTAGGGGAGAGCGGTTGCGGAAAAACAGTGACTGCGCTCTCAATAATGCGACTCATTCCAGAACCACCCGGAAGGGTTGACGAAGGTGAGATAACATTCGACGGCGCAAATCTACTAAAGCTTTCGGATAGGGATATGAGAGCGATTCGCGGCAACAGAATTTCGATGGTATTTCAGGAGCCTATAAGCTCTCTTAATCCTGTTTTTTCAGTTGGAGAACAGATCGGAGAGGCATTAAGAACACATCTCAAGGTTTCTAGAAAAGAGGAAAAGGAACGCGTTTTAGAGCTACTTAGACTCGTGAGGATATCCGAACCCAATAAGAGGATAAATAGCTACCCACACGAGTTAAGCGGAGGAATGTGTCAAAGGGTAATGATTGCAATGGCTCTCTCTTGTAATCCCGAGCTTCTCATCGCAGATGAGCCCACAACAGCCTTAGACGTTACGATACAGGCAAGTATCCTGGAATTAATTAGCGAGCTCAGGGATAAAATCGGGATGTCCGTTCTTCTTATTACGCATGATCTCGGTATAATCGCTGAGGTCGCAGACAGGGTTTATGTTATGTATGCCGGTAAAATTGTAGAGGAAGCTCCGATGAAAAACCTCTTTAAAAATCCTCGTCATCCCTATACTGTAGGTCTTATGAATTCAATTCCGAGCTTGCATATTAGAAAGGAAAGATTAAGGGCAATCCCGGGGATCGTTCCTAGTCTTAAAGACCTTCCAATAGGATGCAGGTTTCAGGATAGATGTCCAATGGTCATAGATAAATGTAGATTTTCAGAGCCTCCTCTTAGAGAGATTGAGAGTGGGCATTTATCAGCCTGCTATAGGGCGGAGGAGGTAAGCTTAAAGGTTTAAAGAATACAATTTTGCCACGAAGACACAAAGGCACGAAGAAGGAATATGAGTTTTAAAGAAGGGGTCAGAAGCCAGACCTTGCCGTGACTTCTCATTCGTGTACCGAACCACGAGCCGCTAACTACGATTACCGACTCCTGACCTCTGACTTAGTGTCTTTGCGGCTTCCAGGAATAATGGAAAGAAAAGAGCTAGTTAAGTTAATAAAATTAAAAAAATACTTTCCAATCAAAACGGGCGTGTTCTCTCAAGTCAGCAATTACGTAAAAGCCGTTGACGGAATAGATCTAGATATATTTGAAGGTGAGACGCTTGGGCTTGTAGGAGAGAGCGGGTGCGGAAAGACTACGCTAGGAAAGACAGCTATAAAACTCCTTGAGCCTACTGAAGGCGTTATATTCTTCGATGGACGAGATATAACTGATTTGAGTACTCAGGCGATGCGGCGTATCCGCCGCGAGATGCAGATAATATTTCAGGACCCATACGGGTCGCTTAATCCGAGAATGAAGATTGAAAGCATCGTCGGCGAGGGGTTAACGATACACAATATAATTCCAAGAAGGGAAAGAAGGGCAGAGGTAAAAAGGCTTCTTGAAACCGTTGGTCTTAGGGAGGGTGTCCTTTTTCGTTATCCACATGAGTTCAGCGGCGGGCAAAGACAGAGAATAGCCATAGCCCGCGCCCTCGCTGTAAAACCCAGGTTTATAGTTTGCGATGAGCCAGTTTCAGCCCTTGACGTTTCAGTCCAGGCACAGATTATAAACCTTCTTCTCTCGCTTCAAGAAGAGTTCAAACTCACATATCTTTTCATATCCCATGACCTACGTGTTGTGAAGCATATAAGCGACAGGGTTTCTGTGATGTATCTTGGGAAAATAGTCGAGATGGCAGAGAGCGAAGAGCTGTATAAAAATCCACTTCATCCGTATACACAGGTTCTCCTTTCTTCTGTCCCCATTCCTGATCCAGAGACCAAGAGAAAGATAATAATTCTTCCAGGCGATGTTCCAAGCCCGATTGATCCCCCTCCAGGATGCAGGTTTCATCCTCGGTGTCCGATTGCGGTTGAAAGATGTAAAAGCGAAGAACCAGTTCTTCGGGACGCTGGCGGGGGACACATGGTGGCTTGCCATCTGGTGTAGATTGAAAAATAGAGATGAACTTGCAAATGTTCTTTGTTGTATTATATTTTAGCAGATACTTTTTAGCTTAGAAGAGTAATATGAAGATTAAAGTATCCGACATAGGCGAAGCAGGGTTACATATAAAGACGCTTAGAAAGCCCGAGTGGCTTATCAACATTCCTGAACTCGCCTCTGAAGTAAGGGATACCCATCTTTCTTCAAACATAAATTTTGATCTCAGGCTCACGAAGGTTTTAAGGGAAATCTCAGTTCGAGGAAATATCTGGTTCGCGATTGAAACACCGTGTGCAAGATGTCTTAATCCGGTGGATTTGATTATTTCTCCTGAGGTTAAGTTGATACTTTCTCCTGAGCACGTTACAAACGACGATTATGGAGATATTGACTACGAGACATATAATGGAGATGAGATTGATTTAGGCGGCTATCTTCGCGAGTTCATAGCGATATCTTTACCTATAAAGGCGCTCTGCCGTGAAGAATGCAAGGGACTCTGTCATTACTGTGGCGTTAATTTGAACCTGGAGGATTGTTCCTGCAAGGATGATTGGGTAGACCCCAGGTTTGCAGTTCTTAGAAATCTAAAAATTTAGGAGTGAATTTTAGGCTATGGATCTGTACAAGTAGTAACGAGCATAGCACGGTTACCAATCAGCTAAAATTTTTAAAAAAGTGGGTTATAAACTAAATTCAAAAAATGTTTACTGCTTCAATATTTTAATGTTTATAAGAATCTTGGTAGCTAAATCTAATATTAAAATCCCCCTAAATCCTCCTTTGAAAAGGGGGATTTATTAATTCCCCCCTTTTTTAAAGGGGAGTTAGAGGGCATTTGCACACCTTTACTGATGAGTTATATTTTACGGCTTCAGTGCAAATTCGATGTTGAATTACCAAGAATAAAAAGGAGAGATTTTAATGGCACTACCAAAAAGAA